>NZ_JBCEWQ010000008.1:0-129580 GCF_038448545.1 Streptomyces sp. CLV115 | reverse complement strand
CGCGGCCCGGCCCGCCGCCGTGCGCGCCGCCGCCCGTCTGGGCGTCGCCGACGCGCTGGGCGAGACGCCTGCCACCGCGCAGGAGCTCGCGGCGCTGGTGAAGGCCGAGCCCGCGCCGCTGCGGCGGCTGCTGCGCGCCCTGGCCTGCTACGGGATCTTCGCCGAGACCCCGGACGGGGAGTTCGCCCACACGGAGATGTCGCGCCTGCTACGCAAGGACGACCCCCACAGCCTGCGCGACATCTCACTGTGGTGCACCGAGCCCTGGACCTGGGACGTCTGGCCGCGCCTCGACGACGCCGTACGCACCGGCAAGAGCGTCTTCGCGGACGTGCACGGCAAGGGGTTCTTCGACTACCTCCACCAGGAGGCCCACGAGTCCGCGCAGATCTTCAACCGCGCGATGACCACCTCCAGCATGCAGTCCGCGCTGGACGTCGCCGAACTCCTCGACCTCGCCGGGGTCTCCACGGTCGCCGACATCGGCGGCGGCCAGGGGCACGTGCTGGCGAGCCTGCTGGAGAAGCACCCGTCGCTGCACGGCACGCTGATGGACCTGCCGGGCGTGGTGGCCCGGGCCGACGCGCGGCTGCGGGACGAGGGCGCGCTCGTCGACCGGACCCGGATCGTCGCCGGGGACTGCCGCGAGGCCATCCCCGTCCAGGCCGATCTCTACATCATCAAGAACATCCTGGAGTGGGACGACGAGAGCACCCGCCGGACGCTGCGCAACATCGTCGCCGCGGCCCGTCCGGGCGCCCGGGTCGTCGTCATCGAGAACCTCGTCGACGACACCCCCTCGATGCGGTTCACCACCGCGATGGACCTGCTGCTGCTCCTGAACGTCGGCGGCGCCAAGCACACCCGGGAGAGCCTGGTCACCCGGATCTCGGACGCCGGGCTGCTGATCGGCGACATCGTCGCGGTCAACCCCTACCTGCACGCCTTCGAGTGCGTGGTCCCCGACTGACCGTCCCTCCCCGGGCACGCGAATCGCCCCGGGTCCGGCCGAAGGGCCGGCCCCGGGGCGATCGTCCGTCTCAGGCGGGGGTGCCGCGCTCCCACCGGTAGAACTCGTGGGCCATGGCGTCCTTGGGGCTCCGCCAGGTCTGCGGGTCGTACGCGCTGACGTAGGCGGTGAGCTTGTCGCTGATGTCCTTGAACTCGGGGTGCTGCGTCACCTTCGCGATCTCGGGGCCCGGCGGCTGCTCCGACTCGATCAGATGCAGATACACATCGCCGAACTGGAACAGCTTGCGCCTGGTCACACCGACGAGGTGGGGCAGTTCGCCGCTGTCGGAGGCCGCGAACAGTTCGGCGATGTCCGGCGCCGAACCCGGTGCCATCCGGGCGACGATCAGAGCGTGGTGCATCGGGAGATGCCTTTCTGGTTCCCGGCCCTGCAGCCGGCCCTGGGGCCGGGTGCCGGGCCGTGGGCGGACGGCGGGTCAGCGGGCCCCGGCCGGGGCGGTGCGGCGCTCCCGGTCGCGCTGCTCGATCTTGTCCCGGATCAGCTCCATCTGGACCTTGGAGTTGCGGTTGATGTTGTCGGTCATCCAGGCGTCGTCGACGGGGGCGTCGGGACGCATCGCGAAGTCCTGGGTCCAGTGCATCCTGGTGCCGCCGGGCACCTCCGAGTACTCCCAGCGGATGTTCATGTGCTGGAACGGACCGGGCTCGACACGACGGGCGCGGACCGTGCGCCCGGCACGGTCCACGGTCCGCTCGGAGACCCAGCTCCACACCTTGTCGTTCTCGTCGGGGTGCATCGTCAGACGGAAGGTGGTGCTGTCGCCGTCCCGCTCGATGATCTCCACCGCGGCGTACTCGCTGAACAGTCGCGGCCAGTTCTCCAGATCGTTCGTCACGTCCCAGACCAGGTCCAGGGGGGCGGCGATGGTGATCTCGTTCTCGGTGTGTCCGGGCACGTCAGGCTCCTGTCATGAGGCTGTTGTTGACGAGGTCGAGAAATTCCTGGGGGGTCTTGCAGCGGTCGGCGTCGGCCGGCAGCGCCCGGCCGTGCCGGTTCTCCAGCACGCCGACGATGCCGAGCAGGCCCAGCGAGTCCAGGCCGTACTCGTCGAAAGCGGAACCGGGCCGCTGCTCCATGTCGCGCGGGTCGACGGTGACTCCGGCGCCCTTCTTCATCAGGACGGCGAGTTCCGTGTAGGTCAGTCGGTCGGTCATGAGGACATCTCCTTCTCACGTTCGGGGGTCGGTGGAGCACCGCAGCACGATCGCCGCGTTCGAGCCCATGAGCCCGCGGCTGAGCACCAGCGCCGTCCGCAGTTCGGCGGGGCGGGCGCAGCCGGTGACGACATCGAGGTCGTGGCACACCTCGAAGACGTTCGGTGTGGGCGGTATGAGCGCGTTCTCCATGGAGAGCACCGCGGCGGCCGTGTCCAGCACCGGCGCACCGCAGTAGGCCCGGCCGGTCCCGGTCTTGGGCGCCGTCACCGGCACCCGCTTGCCGTGTGCACCGAGTGCGTCGGCGATCGCCAGCGCCTCGGCGCGGTCGGCCGCGGGTACGCCGAGGGCGTCCGCGAAGACGACGTCGATCTCGTCCGGCGCGCAGTCGGCCTCCCGCAGCGCGCCGATGATCGCCTGGGCGAGGCCCTCCCGGGACTCCTCCCACCGGGACGCCCCGGTGAACGTCGCTGCGTGACCGGCGATTTCGGCCCGCACCTTGGCGCCGCGCCGACGCGCCGACTGCTCCTCCTCGACCACCAGCATGGCGCCGCCCTCGGCCGGCACGAAGCCGCAGGCGTCCGAGGTGAACGGCCGGTAGGCGCGGGTGGGGTCCTCGACGGTGCTCAGGTCCTCGTACCCGAGCTGGCACACGACCGAGTAGGGCGCCAGCGGGGCCTCCGCCGCGCCGACCACCACCGCCTCGGCGCCGCCGCGGATCGAGCGGGCGGCGTGCGCCAGTGCGTCCAGACCGCCGGCCTCGTCGCTGGCCACGACCGCGCACGGCCCCTTGAAGCCGCCGCGGATCGAGATCTGGCCGGTGCTGGCCGCGTAGAACCAGGCGATGGACTGGTAGGGGCCCACGTAGCTGGAGCCCTGTCCCCACAGCCGCTGGAGTTCCCGCTGGCCGAATTCGCCGCCGCCGGACCCGGCAGCGGTGACCACGCCGACGTCGAAGGGTGTGTTCTCGTAGTCGGCGCGGCCGAGCCGGGCGTCGTCCAGTGCGATGTCCGCCGCGGCCATCGCGAAGTGGGTGAACTTGTCGGTCTGGACGAGGAAGCGCTCCTCGATCAGCTCGGTCGCCTCGAACCCCCGCACCTCGCCCGCGACCCGCAGGGGCAGGTGCCCGCAGCCCTCGCGGGTGACCCGGTCCAGGACGCTCATTCCCTCGTGCGTCCGCTTCCAGAAGGCCTCGGTGTTGTTGCCGTTGGGGGCGACCACACCGATGCCGGTGACGACGGTACGCCGGGCTTTGCGGGTTCTCATGGTGTCCTCCCACCTGGTCGGGTCAGGGCCACCGCGGACTGGAAGCCGCCGAAGCCGCTGCCCACCGAGAGGACGCTGCGCAGCTTCATCGGGCGTGCGGTGCGGGGCACGTAGTCGAGGTCGCACTCGGGGTCGGGGCTCTCGTAGTTGGCTGTCGGCGGCACGGTCTGGTGCTCCAGGGCGAGCACGCAGGCCGCGATTTCTATCGCGCCGATCGCCCCCAGCGAGTGGCCGACCATGGATTTGATCGAGCTCATCGGGATGTCGAAGGCATGGGCGCCCAGTGCCCGCTTCACGGCGGCCGTCTCGTGCCGGTCGTTCTGCTTGGTGCCCGAGCCGTGCGCGTTGACGTAGTCGATCTGCGAGCCGTCCATGCGGGCGTGACCCAGTGCCCGGTTGATCGCCTCGGCCATCTCCAGGCCCTCCGCGGTCAGCCCGGTCATGTGGTAGGCGTTGCCGAAGGTGGCGTAGCCCGCGATCTCGCAGTACACGGTGGCACCGCGGGCCCGGGCGTGTTCCAGCTCCTCCAGGACAAGGACCGCCCCGCCCTCGCCCATCACGAAGCCGTCGCGGCGCGCGTCGAACGGCCGGGAGGCGTGCGCCGCGTCGTCGTTGTTCGCCGAGGTGGCCTTGATCGCGTCGAAGCACGCCACGGTGATCGGCGTGATCGGCGAGTCGGACGCCCCGGCGATGCACACGTCGACGCGGCCCTCCTCGATGGACTGGAAGGCGTACCCGATCGCGTCCAGCCCGGAGGTGCAGCCCGTCGAGACGGTCTGCACCGGGCCGTGCGCACCGACCTGCTCGGCGACCGCCGAGGCGAGCGAGCTGGGTGAGAAGGCCCGCTCCAGGTGCGGACCGGCCGGCAGGTGGTCGACCTCCCAGCGCGCACCGCTCTCGCTGACCGCGACGTAGTCGTGCTCCAGCCGGGTGGTGCCGCCGACGGCGGTGCCCAGCGACACCCCCATGCGCCAGGGGTCCACCTTCTCCGGGTCCAGGCCCGCGTCACCGAGGGCCTCCCTGGCCGCCACCATCGCGAACTGGATGTAGCGGTCCGACCGCTCGACGGTGTCGGTGTCCAGCCCGTGCGCCGCCGGGTCGAAATCGCACTCGGCGGCGATCCGGGAGCGGAAGCCGGCCGGGTCGAAGAGCGTGATGCCCCGGGTCGCGGTGCGTCCGTTCGCGAGGAGGTCCCAGAAGGCCGGTGCGCCGATGCCGCCCGGGGCGACGACGCCGACGCCGGTGACCGCCACGCGGCGCGTCATGAGGCGGCCTCCGTTCGTTCCGGAGGTGCGACGCGGTCGGCGGATTCGGTGTCCTCGGTGTCGACGTGGCCGAGCTCCGGGCGCGGGGCGAGCGGGCCGAGGTGGAAGACCATGCGGGCCTCGACATCGCCCACGTTGCGGAATCGGTGACGTACATGGGGAGGGATCAGCAGGCCCTGGTCGGGCCGCATCCGGTGCGGTTCACCGTCCAGATCCACTTCCAGCAGCCCGTTCACGACGTACACGAACTCCTCGGAGTACGGGTGGTAGTGCTCGCCGATGCGGTCGCCGGGCTGAACGATCGCCAGCCCCATGAAGCCACTGGTGGCTCCCACCGCCGTCGGGGTGAGCAGGGCACGAAGGTCTCCTCCACGCCTGCGGTTGGGCTGCGTCTCACTGAGGTCCACGATGCGTGGCCGGTGCATGGTCATGACTGCTTTCCTCCTGGCGCATTGCGCGTTGTAATGACGGGTTGAGCGAGAACCCCCCAGGGTGCGGATGCGCGGTTCAGGACTCCAAGGCCCGCCGATCTGTGATCAGGGTCATCTCGGACTGCTCAAGGAAGCGCGAGATGCCCTGCTCGCCCGTGGGCACGGCGTTGTCGCCGCCGTCGAGGAGACGCCCGAGCCTGGCCACCTTGCCGACGCCGTCGATGCCCACTGCCTGGGCGGGCTGCGCGTCGATGGGTTCGACCGCTTCGAGCAGGCGGACGACGACGTCGTCACGCTGGAAGATGGTGCTGCTGTCGATGATGCTCGCCGGGTCGTCGGCCGCCTCCTCGTCGTGCTCGGCCAGAAGCCGGGCGAGTGCCATGCCGCAGCCTTCTCTGGCCTGGTAGAAGAGCGCGTGCCGGCGGACGTCCTCGGCCTTGTGCCGGCCGGCGGTGACGTGATGGACGGTGGGGAGCGCCGCCCGGGTGAAGAACATCCGGGCGGAGTCCGGGTCGCTGAGGTCCCGGTCCTGCTCCAGGTACGGGTTGATCGCCTCCTCGACGGCCCTGACCTCGGGCTGCCGGGCGACGTGACGCAGTGCGGCGAGCAGGTCGCCCTCGACCTCGACGGCCCGCACGACGCGGTTTCCGTGCATGAAGAGCGAGGTGCGGCGCAGTCGGGTGTCCTCGTCGACCCGTGCGTTGGGGGAGTCGTAGTCGGCGAGGATCTTCGCCACGATGTCCTCGGTGCCGGGCTTGACGGTGAAGGTGAGCGCGTGGCGCACCACTCCGTCGCCCAGGCGCGGGGACGCCTGGAGGCGGCCCTTGGCCGGCTCGGGCGCCATCTCGAAGGCCCTCCCGGTCTCCCGCAGCACACTGAAGCGCAGCGACCGGGTGTCGCGCACGCAGTTGTGCAGCGGCTGGACGGTCGCCACGTGCTCCTCGCTGTTCACCCAGGCGAGGAACGGGGGCGCGCTGTCCCACTCGCTGGTGATCAGCCACTGGGAGGGGTTCTCGATGGACTGGCACAGCTGGTCGCTGATGTGCCCGGGGACGGATGCCACCTGATTGCGCAGGTGCTCGTACGCCTCCAGGAACTCCTTCTGGGCCCCGTCGTAGAGGTCCAGCAGCAGCACAACACGCAGCCGGGAACCGTCGAAGGCGGACTGGGAGATCCGTTCCGAGAGGGTGGTGGTCATCTTTCGATCTCCTTCGAGACGGTTTCGTGGTCGAGCCGGGTGGCAGGCCGTCAACCGTCGGTTGGCGAGTGGATTCGGAGCGGGGACTCTCCCGGCGGATGTGATTGGTCCGCCCCCATGACCGCGGGCGTCGTCTCCGTGACCGATCGTGAAACGCTGGTCCGGGTGGCGCGAGATTTATGAACCGTTCAGGTGAGCAGGCGTCCGAACCCCTCTCACCAGGGCATTGAACAATGCATCCGAACGGCGTCCGAGCTGGAGCAACTGATGAACGAGAACGTCGACATTCGCGTACCGGTCCTCATCGTGGGCGGCTCCCTGGTGGGTCTGTCCGCCTCGCTGTTCCTCGGTCGGCTCGGCATCGAGCACCTGCTGGTCGAGAAACACCGGGCCACCTCGACACACCCGCGCGGCCGGGGCAACAACGTCCGCACGATGGAGGTGTTCCGTACGGCGGGCGCCGAGGCGGGCATCCGGCAGGCGGCGTCGGTCCTCGCCGACAACCACGGCATCCTGCAAGCCGGTTCGCTCACCGGGGACGACCAGGAGTGGCTGTTCAAGGAGATCGACCCGGGGGGCGGGATCGCCCGGTTCAGCCCGACCGGCTGGTGTCTGTGCAGCCAGAACGACCTGGAGCCGGTGCTGCTGAAGCAGGCCCGGGAGCAGGGCGGTGACCTGCGGTTCTCCACCGAGATGCAGAGCTTCGACCAGGACCCGGCAGGGGTGGACGCGGCGCTGAAGAACCGGGAGACCGGCGAGCACATCAGCGTGCGCGCGGACTACCTGATCGCGGCGGACGGGCCGCGCAGCCCCATCCGCGACCAGCTGCGCATCGACCGTACGGGCCCCGGAGACCTGTTCCACAACGTCAGCATCACCTTCCGCTCCCGGCAGCTCGCCGATGTGCTGGGCGACCGGCGGTTCATCGTCTGCTATCTCACCAACCCCGCAGCGGACGGTGCCCTGTTGCCGGTCGACAACAAGAAGGAGTGGGTCTTCCACGCACCGTGGAAGCCCCAACTCGGGGAAACCCTTGAGGACTTCACCGACGAGCGGTGTGCCGAGCACATCCGTACCGCGGTCGGCGCCGCGGACATCGACGTCGAGATCACCGGCAAGGCGCCGTGGCACGCCGCCGAGCGGGTGGCCGAGCGGTACTCATCGGGCCGGGTCTTCCTCGCCGGCGACTCGGCTCACGAGATGTCCCCGACCGGGGCGTTCGGGTCCAACACCGGCATCCAGGACGCGCACAACCTGGCGTGGAAGCTCGCCGCCGTGCTCAAGGGCGAGGCCGGCCCCGGCCTGCTGGACACCTACGAGGCGGAACGGCTGCCGGTGGCCCGGGCGACGAGCGCACGGGCTTCGGCGCGCTCCGGCGAGCACAGCCACCCGGGGTACTCGGCGGCCCCGGGCGTGGGCGGCGGGAAGCAGGGTGGCATGCTCAGTGTGGCGTTGTGCTACCGCTATGTCCGCGGCGCGGTGCTGGGCACCGATCCCGAGCAGCCGGTGGTGCCGCAGGGAGTGCGGTTGAACGGTGAACCGGGAAGTCGCGCGCCGCATCTGTGGGTCCATCAGGACGGTGAGCGCAAGTCCACACTGGATCTGTACGAGCAGACACTGGTGTTGCTCACCGACGGTGCGGACGTGGCGTGGCGGCGGGCGGCGGCACGGGTCGCCGACCGGCTCCGGGTGAGGCTCCAGGCGTACGGAATCGGCCCGGGCGCCGATCTGGAGCCGGAGAACGGCGCGGACTGGGCCGAGCTCCACGGGACGACGGCCCAGGGTGCGGTGCTGGTGCGCCCCGACGGTTTCGTGGCCTGGCGGTCGACGGGCCCCGCGGCGGATGCCGAGAGCACCCTCCACGAGGTCCTGGCCGCCCTGCTGCACCGTTCCTGACCGCGCCGGCGCCCGCGGCACACTCAGGACAGGCCGAACGCCCTGAGTTCCGCGAGGAATTCTTCCGGCCGGTCGGTATGCACGAGGTGCCCGGCGTCGATGGTGACGAACCGGCCGTCCGGTATGCGCCTCGCCAGCCAGATCAGCTCTTCCTGGGCGATCTGGCTGGTGGGGCCGCCGCCGATGACGAGGGTCGGAGCGGTGATCTCGCCGAGCCGTTCCGACCAGTCGGGATCCGGTGCGTTCAGCTGGGCGTCGGTCGACGGCACCACCGGCCAGTCGAAGTCGAGTTCCCCGTCCGGCCGTTCGGCGCGGGCGCGCGGCGGATCGAGCGGGAACGGCGGCGGCATCTCCTCCAGGACGAGTCTGCCGATCAGCCCGGGTTCCCGTTCGGCGAGCAGACAGGCGGCAGCGGCGCCCATGGAATGCCCGATCACAGTGGCTCCGGCCAGGTTGCGAGCCTCCAGGAAGGCGTGCAGATCGTCCCGGAACAGCTCGAAGGAATAGCGGCCGGGCCAGTCGCTGAGTCCGTGGCCGCGGAAGTCGAAGGCGTACACGCGGTGTTCGGCCGCGAGGCGTTCGGCGATCGGGATCCAGGTGCGGCTGTCGCCGCAGCGGCCGTGGGCGAGCACGACGGGCGGCGCCGACGGATCCCCCCACAGCCGGTGGGCGAGCCTGGTGCCGCCTGCCTGCACACTGTGCACTTCCGGGTCGAGGAAGGCCGCCACGGTACGGACGAAGGCGCCCGGGCCGTCCAGCCAGGGGAAGTGCGCGGCGCCGCGCTGCACGGCGAATTCGGCGTTCGGGAAGAGCGCGACCAGTTCGGCGGCCCGGTCCGGAGTCGGTCCCGCGTCGTACTCCCCGGCGAGGACGAGGACCGGTGCGGTGACCGCCGCCAGGGCGGCGTTCGTGGCGGCCGGGTCGAAGACGCCGTCCTGGTAGAACACGGATGCGGCAGCGGAGTTGGTCTGTCCGGGGCCCGCCGCGGCGTGGGCCCGGGCGGTCTCGTCCCAGCGGCCGTAGGCGAACGGCGCGACAGCGGCCCGGTCCGGGGAGCGGCCCGCGAGAAAGCCGTCCAGGGCGGCGCGTGCGTCCGCGAACCACGGTTCACCGCTGCGGAGTTCGCTCGCTTCGCGCCAGTCTTCGTCGGTGACCTCGATGCCCACGGCCCGGGTGCCGGGGGTGACGAGTGTGAGGGTGCGCAGCCGCTGCGGGTGCCGGGCCGCGTACAGCGAGGCCAGGTTCCCGGACGCGGAGTGGGCGAGCAGGTCGATGCGCTCCTCGCCGAGGTGTTCCCGCAGCGCCTCGATGTCGTCGGTCAGCCGGTCGCAACGGTAGCTCGTCGGGTCCTCGGGTGTCGCGGAGTCTCCGCTGCCGCGCAGATCGAGCACCACGAGCTGCCGGTGGGCACAGAGTCCGCCGAGGTCCCCCAGGTACGCACCGGCCCTCATCGGTCCGCCGGGCAGACAGATCAGCGGTGCGCCCTTCCCCAGAAGGCGGTAGGAGAGTTCGGTCCCGTCGTGTGCGTGGAAGATCGGCATGCCCGTCATCCAAACAGCGCCCGAGCGGCGGCGCAGCCGTGTTCGGTACGAGCGAAGCCGCGATGTGGATCGGCTTCGTCGCCCCTCTTGCCATCGGACGGAACATACTGAATTACTGCTACCGAAAGATCGACCGAATGATCGGTCGCCTGCTCGGGAGAGGGAGACCCGGATGACGCCCCTGCTGGACGAGGCGGAACGGCTGGGCCGGGACGAGCTGGAGGCACTCCAGCTGGAGCGGCTGCGGGCCACCCTGCACCACGCGTACGAGAACGTCGGCCACTACCGGGCGGCGTTCGACCGGGCCGGGCTGCGTCCGGACGACTGCCGCACGCTCGCCGATCTCGCCCGCTTCCCCTTCACGACCAAGGCCGACCTGCGGGACAACTACCCCTTCGGCATGTTCGCCGTCCCCGAGGAACAGGTGAGCCGGATCCACGCGTCCAGCGGGACGACGGGCCGCCCGACCGTCGTCGGCTACACCCGGCGGGACCTGGACACCTGGGCCGACATGGTGGCCCGCTCCATCCGGGCCGCCGGCGGGCGCCCCGGCCAGAAGGTCCATGTCGCCTACGGGTACGGGCTGTTCACCGGCGGACTGGGCGCGCACTACGGGGCGGAACGGCTCGGCTGCACGGTCATCCCCGCCTCGGGGGGCATGACCGCCCGCCAGGTCCGGCTGATCCAGGACTTCCGCCCCGAGATCATCATGGTGACCCCGTCGTACATGCTGACCCTCCTGGACGAGTTCGAACGGCAGGGGGTCGATCCGCGGTCGACCGCCCTGAAGGTCGGGATCTTCGGCGCCGAACCGTGGACGCAGGAGATGCGGCGCGAGATCGAGGAACGCTTCGCGATCGACGCGGTCGACATCTACGGGCTCTCGGAGGTGATGGGGCCGGGCGTGGCGCAGGAGTGCGTCGAGACGAAGGACGGGCTGCACATCTGGGAGGACCACTTCTACCCGGAGGTCGTCGACCCGTTCACCGGTGAGGTGCTGCCCGAGGGCGAGGAGGGCGAGCTGGTCTTCACCTCGCTGACCAAGGAGGCCATGCCGGTGATCCGCTACCGGACGCGGGACCTGACCCGGCTGCTGTCGGGCACGGCGCGGGTGTTCCGGCGGATGGAGAAGGTGACCGGGCGCAGCGACGATCTGGTCATCCTGCGCGGTGTGAACCTCTTCCCGACGCAGATCGAGGAGATCGTGCTGCGCACCCCGGGGGTGGCCCCGCACTTCCAGTTGCGGCTGACCCGCGAGGGCCGTCTCGACGCGCTGACGGTGCGGGCGGAGGCACGTGCGGAGGCCACCTCGGAGCAGCGGGCGGCGGCCGCGGCGTCGATCACGGCGGCCGTCAAGGACGGGATCGGGGTGTCGGTCGGGGTCGAGATCGTCGATCCGCAGACGCTGGAGCGGTCGGTCGGCAAGTTCCGGCGGATCGTGGACGAGCGCGGCGGGGACGGGGCCGGGGCTCCGGAGTGACGGGCCGGCCGGCCACGCCCGCCGCTCCTTCGCAGACCGCCCCGGGACGCGGAGGCGGCCGGCGAGCCACGTGAACCGGTCACGCAGGCAGCCGGCAAACCATGCGAACCGGTCACGCAGGCAGTCGGCAAACCACGCGAACCGGTCACGCAGGCAGCCGGCAAACCATGCGAACCGGTCACGCAGGCGGCCGGCGAGCTAGGCGAACCGGTCGCGCAGCTCCCGCTTGAGGATCTTCCCGCTGGCGTTGCGCGGGAGTTCGTCCACGAAGAGGACCTTCTTCGGGGCCTTGAAGTGGGCGAGCCGTGCACGGGCGTGGTCGATGAGTTCGGCCGCGGTCACCTCGCCGCGCAGCACCACGACGGCTGTGACGGCCTCGATCCAGCGCTCGTCGGGCAGTCCGACGACTGCGGCCTCGGCGACGGCGGGGTGGGTGTAGAGGGCGTCCTCGACCTGCCGGGAGGCGACCAGGACGCCACCGGAGTTGATGACGTCCTTGACCCGGTCGACGACGGTGAGAAAGCCCTCGGCGTCGCGCACCGCGAGGTCGCCGGAGTGGAACCAGCCGTCCCGGAAGGCCTCCGCGGTGTCCTCGGGCTTGTCCCAGTAGCCCTCGCACAGCTGGGGTGAGCGGTAGACCACTTCGCCGGCCGTGCCGTCGGGGACCTCCTTGCCGTTCTCGTCGACGACCCGGGCCTCGACGAAGAGCACGGGCCTGCCGCAGGAGTCCATCCGGCCCTCGTGCTCGTCCGGTCCGAGGACGGTGGCGAGCGGGCCGATCTCGCTCTGTCCGAAGCAGTTGTAGAAGGCGAGCGCGGGCAGCCGCTCACGGAGCCGTTCCAGCACGGGTACGGGCATGATCGAGGCGCCGTAGTACGCCTTGCGCAGACCGCCGAGTTCCCGGGTGGTGAAGCCGGGGTGCCGGGAGATGCCGATCCAGACGGTCGGCGGGGCGAAGACGCTGTCGGCCTGCCCGCTCTCGACGAGGTCGAAGATCCGGTCGGCGTCGGGCGCGTCGAGGATGGTGTTCTGCGCCCCGACCGCGAGGTAGGGCAGCAGGAAGACGTGCATCTGCGCGGAGTGGTAGAGCGGCAGCGAGTGGACGGGCCGGTCGGTGGCCCGCAGGTCGAGCGCCGTGATCGCGCTGACGTACTCGTGCACCAGTGCGCCGTGGGTCATCATCGCGCCCTTGGGCAGGGCGGTGGTGCCCGAGGTGTAGAGCAGCTGGACGAGGTCCGCCGCGCCCGGCTCCCGCTCCGGGACGAAGGGGCGGGGGGTGGCGGTCGCCGCCAGCAGTGAGTCCGGTGCGTCGCGCAGCGGGCGTACGGGGAACGCGGGCCCAATCCGGTCGGCGAGGTCCGGGTCGGTGAGGACGAGGGCGCTGCCGGACTGTTCGAGGATGTACGTGAGGTCGTCGCCGGTGAGGTTCTGGTTGACCGGTACGTGGACCAGGCCCGCGCGGGCGCAGCCGAGGTAGCCGATCAGATACGCGTCGGAGTTGTGCGCGTAGCAGGCGACCCGGTCGCCCGGGCGCAGTCCGTGCTCGTCGCCGAGGACCGCGGCGGCGGTGCTGACGGCCGCGTCGAGCTCCGCGTACGTCCATGACCTGTCCGCGTACCGCAGGGCGGTGCGGTCGGGGGTGCGCCGGGCACTGCGGGCCACGACTCCGTCGACTGTGCTGCTCCGTACACCTGTCATGGCGTGATCCTGTGCGGCCGGAACCCGGGGGTCAAGGGGCCGGAAGACGATGCCGATGTTGACAGGGGCGCCCGGGTGCTGGCTGAGTGGCGCGTGGCGGTCCGAACCCTCGGGCAACCGCCTTTCACACCCGTGCAGTTGGGAGATCCGTTGCCTCTCCGCAACCGTCTGAGACTTCTCGCGATATCGGGCCTCGCGCTGTTCACCGTTTCGGCGTCGCTGCCGCCCGCCGCTGCCGACGGCCCGCGCTCCCACCGTCCGTCGGGCGGTGGGCTGTCCGCCACGATCCGGTACACCGAGTACGGCATCCCGCACATCCTGGCGAAGGACTACGCGAGCCTGGGCTTCGGCAACGGCTGGGCCCAGGCCGCCGACCAGGTGTGCATCCTCGCCGACGGCTTCGTGACCCTGCGCGGTGAGCGGTCCCGGTACTTCGGTCCGGACGCGGCTCCGGACGGTTCGCTGTCCTCCGCGACGAAGAACCTCTCCAGCGATCTCTACTTCCGCGGGGTCCGCGAGAGCCGCACCCTGGAGAAGCTGTTGAGGACACCCGCTCCGGCGGGTCAGAGCCGTGACGTCAGGGAGCTGGAGCGCGGCTGGGCGGCCGGCTACAACGCGTGGCTGGCGCAGAACCGGATCAAGGACCCGGCCTGCCGGGGCGCCGACTGGGTCCGGCCGGTGACAGCACTGGACGTGGTGGCGCGCGTCTACGCGTTCTCGGTGCTCAGCGGTCAGGGGCGCGGCATCGACGGCATCACCGGCGCCCAGCCGCCCGCCAAGGCGGCAGAGGTGCCCGAGGTCCCGTCGCCGGACGACGCGGCGGACGCGGCCCGGCGGCTGCTGTCGACGCAGAACGCGGACATGGGCTCCAACGCGGTCGCGTTCCGCGGTGACACGACGGCCGGCGGGCGCGGCCTGCTGCTGGGCAATCCGCACTACCCGTGGCAGGGCGGCCGGCGCTTCTGGCAGTCCCAGCAGACGATTCCCGGCGAGCTGAACGTCGCGGGCGGTTCGCTGCTCGGTGCGCCGACCATGTCGATCGGGCACAACCCGAACATCGCGTGGAGCCACACCGTCGCCACCGGGGTGCCGCTCAACCTCCATCAGCTCACGCTCGATCCGGCCGATCCGACGGTGTATCTGGTGGACGGCCGGCCCGAGCGGATGACGAAGCGTACGGTCTCGGTCCCGGTGAAGGGCGGCGGGGCCGTGACCCGCACCCAGTGGTCGACCCGTTACGGGCCGGTGTTCACCTCGCTCGGTGCCGGGCTGCCGTTGCCCTGGACGACGACGACCGCGTACGCGCTCAACGACCCGAACTCGGTGAATCTGCGGTTCGCGGACGCCGGTCTCGGCCTCAGCCGGGCGCGCAGCACCTCGGACATCGCGGCGACGCTGCGCCGTACCCAGGGGCTGCCGTGGGTGAACACCATCGCCGCCGACTCGTCCGGGCACTCGTTCTTCTCGCAGTCGCAGGTGCTGCCGAGGATCACGGACGAGCTCGCGGAGCGTTGTTCCACCGAGCTGGGCAGAGCGACGTACCCCTCGGCCGGGCTGGCGGTGCTGGACGGTTCGCGGAGCGACTGCGCGCCGGGGTCGGACCGGGACGCGGTGCAGCCGGGCATCTTCGGTCCGGGCCGGATGCCCACCGTGAAGGACGCCCCGTACGTGGAGAACTCCAACGACAGTGCCTGGCTGACGAACGCGGCCGCGCCGCTGACCGGCTACGAGCGGGTGTTCGGCACGATCGGCACGCAGCGCTCGATGCGGACCCGGGGCGCGGTCGAGGACATGTCCGCGATGGCGGCGAAGGGCCGGCTGACCGTGGCCGATCTGCAGCGTCAGCAGTTCGCGAACCGCGCACCGGCCGGTGATCTGGTCGCCGGGGACCTGGCTGCGGCCTGTGCGGCGCTGCCGGGCGGCAGCGCGGTCGGCAGTGACGGCGTGGCGGTCGATGTGTCGGCGGCCTGCGACGTGCTGCGGCACTGGGACCGGAAGGTCGACACCGGCAGCCGGGGCGCGCTGCTCTTCGACCGGTTCTGGCGCCGGACGACGGCCACGGTTCCGGGGGCCGAGCTGTGGAAGGTGCCCTTCTCCCCCGCCGATCCGGTCGGGACGCCGAACACACTGAACACCTCGGCGCCCGGCGTCGCCACGGCGCTCGCCGACACGGTGGCCGAACTGCGGGCGGCCGGGATCGCGCTGGACGCCCCGCTGGGCCGGCACCAGTCGGTGGAGCGGAACGGGAAGCGCATCCCGATCGGAGGCGGTACGGAGTCGCTCGGCATCTGGAACAAGACGGAGCCGTTGTGGGACGCGGCGGCCGGCGGCTACCGGGAGGTGTCGGGCGGTTCCAGCTACATCCAGGCGGTCGGCTGGGACGGCAGCGGGTGTCCGGTGGCGCGCACCCTGCTCACGTACTCCCAGTCCTCCGACCCGGGCTCGGCGCACTACAGCGACCAGACCGAGCTGTACTCGGCCGAGCGGTGGGTGACGTCCCGGTTCTGCGAGCGGGACATCCTGCGCTCGCCCGTGCTGCGGGTCGTGCGGGTCCACGAACGCCGGTAGTCCCTCGTGGTGCGATCGGCCCCTGTCCGTCCGGCGGGCGGTCAGGGGCTGATCGCGAGGAAGACGAACGCGGCGAAGATCGACAGATGGACGCCGCCCTGGAGCAGGGTGGCCCGTCCCGGTACGACGGTCAGCGCCCCCACGATCACGGTGAGGGCGAGCAGCACCATATGGGTGGCACCGAGGCCGAGATGGAGCGGTCCGTCGAGCCAGATCGAGGCGAGGGCGATGGCCGGGATGGTCAGGCCGATGCTCGCCATCGCCGAGCCGAGGGCGAGGTTGAGGCTGGTCTGGATCCGGTCGCGGCGGGCGGCCCGTACCGCCGCGAGGGTCTCCGGCAGCAGCACCAGCAGGGCGATCACGACGCCGACCACCGCCTGGGGCATTCCGGCCGCCTCCACCCCGGACTCGATGGTCGGCGACACGGACTTGGCGTCACCGACGACCGCGACCAGCGCGACCAGCAGCATCACCAGGCTCAGCGCGGTGGCGCCGCGCCCGGGCAGCGCCGCGTGGTGCTCGTCCGGCTTGAGCGCGCCCTCGGGTGTGAGCGGCAGGAAGTACTCGCGGTGCCGCACCGTCTGCACGGCGACGAACAGCCCGTACAGCAGGAGTGAGGCGACGGCGGCGAAGGTCAGTTGGGCGGTGGAGAACTCGGGGCCGGGTTTGCCGACGGTGAAGGTCGGCAGGACCAGGCTGAGCGTGGCGAGGGTGGCGACGGTCGCGAGGGCGGCCCCGGAGCCCTCGGCGTTGAAGACGACGACCCGGGAGCGGACGGCGCCGACCAGCATCGACAGTCCGACGATCCCGTTGCAGGTGATCATCACGGCGGCGAACACGGTGTCGCGGGCGAGCGCGGACGTCTTGGGGCCGCCTCCCACCATCAGGGTGACGATGAGGGCCACTTCGATGACGGTGACGGCGACGGCCAGGACGAGCGAGCCGAACGGTTCGCCGACCCGGTGGGCGATGACCTCGGCGTGGTGCACGGCGGCCAGGACGGCGCCCGCCAGACAGAGCGCGACCACGGCGACGGCGGGCCCCGGCAGTTCCCGGCCCCAGCTGAAGACCAGCGCGAGCGCGGCGACCAGCGGCACGACCACCGTCCACCGGGTCGCCAGCGACCGGATCGTAGCGCTCGCGTTCATGGGCCACACCCTGCCAGAGCGGGTACGGGGGCGCTCGTCGGGCGACGGCCGGACGGCGGCTCACACGGCCCGTGAGTGACCTGCCCAGTACGGGTCGCGCAGCCGACGCTTGTAGAGCTTGCCATTGGGGTCGCGGGGCATCGCCTCGATGAAGTCGATGCTCCTGGGCCGCTTGTATCCGGCGAGCCGCTGTTCGCAGTGGCCCAGGATCGCGGCGGCGAGCTCCTCCCCCGCCCGGTGTCCCTCGGCCGGTTCGACGACCGCCTTGACCTCCTCGCCCCAGTCGGGGTGCGGGATGCCGAAGACGGCGACATCGGCGACGGCGGGGTGTCCGAGCAGGGCGCCCTCGATCTCGGCGGGGTAGATGTTGACCCCGCCGGAGATGATCATGTCGATCTTGCGGTCGCGGAGGAAGAGGTAGCCGTCCTCGTCGAGGAAGCCGAGGTCGCCCACGGTGAAGAAGTCGCCGATGCGGTTCTTCCTCGTCTTGGTCTCGTCCTTGTGGTAGCTGAAGCCGCCGGTGTTCATCTTCAGGTAGACGGTGCCGAGCTCACCGGGCGGCAGGCGGTTGCCGTCGTCGTCGAAGACGGCGAGTTCACTGATCGGCCAGGCCCGGCCGACCGTGCCCGGCTTCTTCAGCCAGTCCTCGGCGGTGGCGAAGGCGCCGCCGCCCTCGCTGGCCGCGTAGTACTCCTCGACGCACCTGCCCCACCAGTCGATCATGGCGCGCTTGACGTGGTCGGGGCAGGGCGCGGCGCCGTGGATGGCGTGCCGCATGGCCGTGACGTCGTACCGCCGTTTCACCTCGTCGGGGAGGGCGAGGAGGCGGTGGAACTGGGTCGGGACCATGTGGGTGTGGGTACAGCGGTGGGTGTCGATGAGCCGGAGCATCTCCTCGGGCGTCCACCGGTCCATCAGGACCAGTGGGTGTCCGATGTGCAGGGACGCGCCCGCGAACTGCAGAACGGCCGTGTGGTACAGCGGCGAGCAGACCAGGTGGACGTTGTCGTCGAACGGTCCGATGCCGAAGATGCCGAGGAATCCGCCGAGGTGGCTCTCCTCGGGAAGCCGTCCGGAGAGCGGGCGGCGGATGCCGCGCGGGCGGCCCGTGGTGCCCGAGGTGTAGTTCATGACCCAGCCCAGGGTGCGGTCCTGGGGGGCCGCCCCGGGCTGCCCTTCGAGAAGTTCGGCGTACGGGCGGAAGCCGTCGACCGCTCCCACGGCGAAGCGGTGGCTCGCCGGCAGTCCCGCCTCGTCGGCGGCCTCGGTGGCGGCCGGTGCGAACCGCTCGTGGGCGATGAGCACCTTGGCGCCGGAGTCGGCGACGATCCAGGCGATCTCGGGGCCGACGAAGTGGTGGTTGACGGGGACCAGATAGAGGCCGGCCTGGGAGGCGGCGAGGTAGGCGGTGAGGAACTCGACGCCGTTGGGCAGCACGACCGCGAACGCGTCACCCTTTCGCAGCCCGGCCGCGCGCAGTCCGTGGACGAGGCGGTTGGCGGCGGCGTGCAGCCGGCCCGCCGTCCAGCTCTCGCCGTCGGGTGCGATCAGGACCGTGCGGTCGGGGTCGGCGGTGGCCTGGGCCCAGAAACCGTTGGGCGGCTGACTCATGAGGCGCTCCGTCCGGCGATGCGGTTGATCCGGTCCACGGCTCGCTCGAAGCCGCGGGTCAGGTCGTCGAAGACGGCCTGCACGCTGCGTTCGCTGTTCATCCGGCCGACGATCTGGCCGACGGGGGTGCCGAGCAGCGCGCCGGTCTCGTACTTCTGGATGCGCGACACGGCCTCGGCCACCAGCAGCCCCTGGAGCGGCATGGGCAGGGTGCCGGGCCCGGCCGGGTCGTCCCAGGCGTCGGTCCATTCGGTACGGAGCTGGCGTGCGGGCTTGCCGGTGAGGGCGCGGGAGCGGACGGTGTCGCCGGAGCCGGCGGCGAGGAGCTTGCGGGTCAGCGCGCGGGAGTGCAGGTCGGCCTCCTCTGCGGTCAGCCAGAGGGAGCCGAGCCAGACGCCCTGGGCGCCTAGGGCCAGCCCAGCGGCGATCTGCTCGCCGCTGCCGATTCCTCCCGCGGCGAGGACGGGAAGCGGTCCGACGGCGTCGACCACGTCCGGGACCAGGACCATGGACGCGATCTCACCGGTGTGGCCGCCCGCCTCATAACCCTGGGCGACGACGATGTCGATGCCCGCATCGGCATGGTGGCGGGCGTGCTTCGCGCTCCCGGCCAGGGCGGCGACGAGCACGCCCCGGTCATGGGCGCGGCGGACGACGTCGGCGGGCGGCGATCCGAGGGCGTTGGCGAGGAGCTTGATGGGGTAGTCGAAGGCGACGTCGAGCTGGTTGCGCGCGACCTCCTCCATCCAGCCGGTGATGCGCCAGCCGGATGCCTCGCCCTCGGGGAGCTCCGGCACGCCGTGCTTGGCGAGGGTGTCCTGGACGAACTGCCGGTGCCCGGCCGGGATCATCGCCTCGACGTCGGCCTCGGTCACCCCCTCCACCTTCTTCGCGGGCATGACGACGTCGAGGCCGTACGGCTTGCCGTCGGTGTGCTCCTGCATCCAGTCGAGATCGCGCGCGAGGTCGTCGGGGGCGGTGTAGCGGACCGCGCCGAGTACGCCGAATCCGCCGGCCCGGGTGATGGCCGCGGCCACCGCGGGGAACGGCGTGAAGCCGAAGATGGCGTGCTCGACTCCCAGTTTCTTGCTCAGCTCCGTCTCCATGGGGCGCAGGATGCCTCAGCCCGACATCCGAGGGAAGAGATTTTCTGATGCAGTGTCAGATTCTTTGTGGCGCAGGGCACCTCCGCGACGGCGGGGGTGACAGTAATCTCTGCGGCGGCAGGAAGTTTCATTGCCGGACGAATTTTCGAAAGTTACTTTCGCGCAGTGAGAAGGAGTTCCGGATGACCGAGGACGCGTCGGGCAGAGGGATCAGCCGGCGGAGGCTGGGCGGTGGGATGCTGGCCCTGGGCGGGGCACTCGCCCTGGCGCCGATTCCGTTCGCGGAGCGGGCGTCGGCCATGGAGTCGGGGGCGGGGTCGTCGGACATGAGTACAGGGACCGGGGGCGCCGCGCCGGGACACGGCAGGCCGACGTTGCGGCGCGGTTCGGCCGAACGCGCCGGGCTGCTCCAGGAACCCCTGGACCAACTGGTCACCGAGGCGCAGAAGTTCCTGGCCGCCTCCCCCAAGCACCCCTGGTACGCGGGGGCGGTGCTGCTCGCCGGGCGGGGTGGCACGGTGGCCCTGCACCGGCCGGTCGGCAAGGCCGTGCGCTACGCGGCGTACGACGAGAAGTCCGACACCGGCGTGGAGTTCCCGCCGGACCGGCAGATCCCCATGGCCGAGGACACCGTCTTCGACCTGGCTTCGGTGTCGAAGCTGTTCACCTCGATCCTGGCCGTGCAGCAGATCGAGCGCGGGACGCTGGAGCTGGAGGCGAAGGTCGCCTCGTACCTGCCCGATTTCGCGGGCGGCGGCAAGCAGGACATCACGATCCGTCAACTCCTCACGCACACCTCCGGGTTCCGTGCCTGGATCCCGCTGTACAAGGCGCCCACCCGCGAGGGGAAGCTGCAGCTGCTGTGGGACGAGGTGCCCGCGAGCCCGCCGGGCACGGTGTACCTCTACTCCGACCTCAACCTGATCTCACTGCAACTGGTCCTGGAGAAGCTCACCGGCCGCACACAGGACGTCCTGCTCCGTGAGCAGATCACCGCTCCGCTCGGGATGCACCGCACCCGGTACAACCCGCCGTCCTCCTGGAAGCCGAAGATCGCCGCGACCGAGGACGCCCGGCTGCCCTGGTCCGGGCTGGAGCGCGGGCTGGTCTGGGGCGAAGTGCACGACGAGAACGCGTACAGCCTGGGCGGGGTGGCGGGCCACGCCGGAGTCTTCTCCTGCGCCTGGGACCTGGCGATCCTCGCCCGTACGCTGCTCAACGGCGGGGTCTACGGCCGCGCGCGGATCCTGTCCGCCGAATCGGTGGACCTGCTGTTCACCGACTTCAACACCGCGTTCCCCGGCGATGCCCACGGCCTCGGCTTCGAGCTCTACCAGCACTGGTACATGGGGGCGATGGCGACCCCGCGCACCGCGGGCCACACCGGCTTCACCGGCACCAGTCTCGTCCTGGACCCGACGACCGACTCGTTCCTGATCGTCCTCGGCAACTCTGTTCACCCTGTACGCAGTTGGCGCTCCGGCAGCGCCCCGCGCGTCGCCACCGCGAATCAGATGGCGCGCGCCGTCGCGGTCCGCCCCGCCCGTGGCCGTACGGCGTGGTTCTCAGGGATGGCGAGCGCCGCATCGGCCACGCTCACACTGCCCCCGCTGCGCCTCGCCTCCTCGCACGGCCGGCTGAGCTCGGCGCTGTGGTGGGACACCGAGCCGGGGTCCGACTTCCTCTTCCTGGAGGCGTCGGCGGACGCCGGGGCGACCTGGCAGCCGGTCCCGTTCACCACCGTCCCGACGTCGCAGAGACCCCGCCCCGAGCCCGAGCCGCATCCCACCGGAGCGGTCTCCGGCTGGTCCGGCCGGGTATGGCACCGCCTCGACGCGGACCTCGCCGCCTGGCGCGGCAAGGAGGTCCGGCTGAGGTGGCGGTACACAACGGATCAGCTGTACGTCGGACGCGGGGCGTATGTGGACGCCGTCCGGGTCGAGGACGGCAACCGGACGCTCTTCGACGAGGGCCGGTCCGGCGACGCCGCGCGCATCGAGGCGCTGGGCTGGACGGCGTCGGCGGACTGAGTCCGCGTCGCACCGGGCGGGCCGGATTCCGGGCCGATGTCAGGGCCGGATTCCGGGCCGGGGCGCCGCACCCGGAGCGGTGGTCCCGGCGGCCGCCCGGGAAGTCCGTCCGGATCGCCGTGCCCCGACCGGACTCCACGGCCCCGCTCGCAGCGGACGGAGCGGGGAAGGTGTCGCGCCGCAGCCCGGCCCCCCGACCGGCACCCGTTTCGTTCCTCCCGGAGAATGCTCCGATGACCACCTCGACGCAGCAGCCCTGGGAACGTGCCGAGCGCCTCGACGCCGGCCGGATGACGGATGCCGTGCACGCCGGGACCGGCGTGCGGCTGGTGGTCGAGGGGCCCTGCCCGGGCGGCGAGGTGGGTGCCGCGTACGTCCGGTGGCCCGACGGCCACCGGTCCGTGCTGAAGTGGCGGCCGGGCGCCCGGCTCGACGCGCTGCGGGCGGGGCCCCTGGCGGTGTGCGAGGCGCTGCGCGATCAGGGGTTTCCCTGCCCGTCCACGGAGCTGGCGATCCAGGTGGGTGGAGGGGTGGTGCTGGTCCAGGAGCTTCTGCCGGGCGCGCCGCCAAAGTCGCTGGACCACCGAGGTCTGGATCAGGCCCTCGCGCTCAACGAATCCCAGGCCGGGCTGCTGGCCGGGCGCGCGGACATCCCGTCGATGCAGCTGTATCTGCTGGAGGACGGCCCCGGCTACTGCCTTCACGAGCCGCTGCGTCTCCACGGCCCGCGCAGCGCCGCCCTCGAACGCCGGGTCCGTTCGGTCGGCGCCGGCCGTCCTCCCCGCCTGGCCGGGGACGACGTCGTGCACCAGGACTTTCACCACGGCAACCTGCTCGCGGTGGACGGTACGGTCACCGGGGTCGTCGACTGGGACGGCGCCGGTCGGGGAGACCGCCGTTTCGACCTGGTCACGCTGCGCTTCGGGCTGCACGCACAGGAACAGGCGCCGGGGGTCGTCCACCGGCTCGACGACATCCTGGACACACTGCCCGACGACGTTCTGCGCCCCTGCTGGGCCCATATGAGTCTGCGGATGACCGACTGGGCCATCCGGCACTTCGCACCGGGCGACGTGGAGCACTGGCTTGATCTGGCCGAGCAACGTCTGTGACGAAGGCGGGACGTACGGGGCCGGGGTAGGTTCCTGCCGTGGCCGCACGCCCATGTGCGGCCGCGTCACGAGGGGGAACCGGCCGATGCGGTGGGCATACCCGTCCGGCCCCGTCCCCACGACCGGTGGACCGGCGGGCGCAACGCGATCGGCCCCGCGGCACGACGCCCCGCGGGCGGGTACCGGTGCGAAGCCGGACGGAGCCCGACGGTGAGCCGACGGTTCGGCCCCACCGTGAGCCGGAACGACCACCGCGACCTCGTGCGGCAGGAGAACCATGGAGTCCACCGTCGAGGCACCCTCGACCCGTCCGGCACCCTTGCGGGTTCCGGCCTTCCGGCGGTTCGCGCTCGCCTCCCTCGTCTCGGCGACCGGCTCGGCGATGGCTCCGCTCGCACTCGCCTACGCGGTGATCGGCCAGGGCGGCGGAGCCGGGTCGCTCGGTGTGGTGCTGGCGACCAATTCGGTCCCCACCATCGTCTTCACCGTGGCGGGCGGTGTGCTCGCCGATCGAATCTCCCGCAGCCGGATCCTGTTCCTGAGCAATCTGCTGGCCGCGACCGCACAGGGCGTGCTCGCGACGCTCGTGGCCACCGGCCATGCCACAACGGCCTCGATCGCCGGGTGCGGCTTCGTCTCGGGGATCGCCACGGCCTTCACGGCTCCGGCCGCGACGGGCGTCGTGGCGCAGATCGTCGCGGCCGAGCATCTGCAACGGGCCAACGCGCTGCTCCGGCTTCCGAGCAATGCCGTCAAGGTGCTCGGCCCTGTTGCCGGAGGGGTGATCGTCGCGGTCGGCGGGCCGGCCTGGGCCCTGTCCTGGGACGCGCTCAGCTTTCTCGTCGCGGCGCTGCTCCTGCTCGGTCTGCGGCTGAGCGCACCGGTGACGACGAGCAGCGCCCTGGCCGATCTGCGGGCGGGGTGGTCCGGGTTCCGGTCGCGCACCTGGCTGTGGACGTACACCGCCGCGGGAACGGTGGTGGTCGCCGCGTGGCTGGCCGGGTTTCAGCTGCTCGGTCCGGTGGTCGCGGCCGAGCGCTACTCGGGGGCACGTTCCTGGGGACTGGTCCAGGGCGCGTTCGCCTTCGGGCTGCTGGCGGGAACGGTGGTGTGCCTGCGCTGGAAGCCGTACCGTCTGCTGGCCGTCGCCGTCGTCACCGGCGCCGGGCTCTGTCTGCCGCCGGCCGCGCTGGGTCTCGGCCTGCCCCTGCCGTGGGTGCTGCTCGGCGCCGTACTCGCGGGCATCGGGCTGGACATCACCGTCGTGGCGTGGAACACGGCGCTCCAACAGCACGTGCCACAGGAGGAGCTGGGCCGGATGAGCTCCTTCAACGGTGTCGGGGAGCGTCTCGCCATCCCGCTCGGCTACCTGATCACCGCGCTCGCCGTGCACGCCTGGGCCGACCGGAGCGTACTGCTGGTCTGCGCCGCTGTCATCGTGGCGGCCACCACCCTCAACCTCTGCGTCAGGGACGTGTACCGTGTCAATCGCCGCTGAGCGCGATCCGAGCGGCGTCCGGCACGGGTCCACCGGTGAATGGACCCGTGCCACGAGCCGCCCGTGAAGTCGCCTGTACGCGGCGGTCAGTAGGAGTGGTCGGCGGTGACGTCGGCCGAGAGGTGGAGTGTTCGTTCCGCCGTCGTCGTGCGCAGGGCGAGGAGGGTCTGGGCGAGTGCGTCGACGGTGACCAGGTGGGCGATGCGGCTGGCCGTGGTCTCCAGACCGAAGACCAGGTCCTGTCCCCCGGCGACCAGGGTGTGCGTGCTGGTCTCGCTCAGCGGTGACTGGGCATAGCTGGTCAGACCGATGACCTCGGCTCCGGCCAGACGGGCGCGGCGGGCGGTGTCGACCGTGCTGCGGGTGGCTCCGGTGTGGCTGATGGCCAGGCAGACGGCGCCCGGCGGGAGTTGCGCGGCGGAGAGCTGAGCGGTGAGGGCATCGACGGGGGCGTCGACGACACAGCCGAGGGCACGCAGCCGGTACGCGGCGTCGGCGGCCACGGCGGCGGAGAGGCCGGCCGCGGCGACCACTACGCGGGGAGCCGCGTCCAGTGCGGCGGCGGCAGCGCGGAGCCCGGTGGCGGTGAGGGTGGTGGCCAGGTCGTCGATTGCCTCGCGGGAGGCGTGCAGTGTGTCGGCCAGCGCACGGGCCGCCGGATCGTCGACGGGGTCCAGGGCCGGTGCGCCACTCGTCGGGCCCTGGCGTGCTGCCGCGATCTTCAGTTCCTGATAGCCGCGGAATCCGAGGCGCTGGCAGGCGCGGACGACCGACGACGGAGCCGTACCGGCCAGGGCCGCGACGTCGCTGACGCTGAGCCGGACCAGGTCGGCCCCCTGGTCGAGGATCACCTGCGCGACACGCGCCTCGGTCTCCCGGAGCTCCGGCAGTCTGGCCCTCACGTGGGCACCGAGCCGGTACCCGTCACTGGAATTCTGTTCCATGTGATTAGAGTAGCGCGGAATTCTGTTCCAGATACTCTGTTGCCGCAGGGAGCCCCGCCATGCCCTCGTTCCTTCCCCCCGGCTCAGCCGTGCCCTCGGCCGTGCTCTGCGCCGCCGTCCTCCATGCGCTGTGGAACGCGATGGCCCACCGCATCCCCGACAAACTCGTCGGCTTCACCCTCATCAACCTCGCGTACACCGGCTGCGCGGCGGTCATGGTCTGTCTCGTTCCGCTGCCCGAGGCCGGGGCCTGGCCGTTCATCCTGGTCTCCGCCGCACTGGAGGTGCTCTCCCAGCTCTTCCTGCTGCGGGCCTACCAGCTGGGCGACTTCGGCCAGATGTACCCCATCGCCCGTGGCACCGCGCCACTGCTCGTGGCCGTCGCCTCCGTGACGCTGCTGGGCCGGCCGATCTCCGCCGCCGAGACGGCGGGCGTACTGGTCATCTCGACCGGACTGGCCGCTCTGGCCTTCGCGGACGGGTGGCCCGGGCGCGCACAGCTGCCCGCGCTCGCCGCGGCGGTGGCCACCGGCACGGTCATCGCGGCCTACACCGTCGTCGACGGCACGGGGGTGCACCACTCCCGGACCGTCATCGGCTACATCGCCTGGCTCTTCCTCTGCCAGGGCCCCGTTCTGCCTCTGCTGGCGCTCGCCCGGCGGGGCCGTCCGCTGTTCGCGCAGCTGAAGCCGGTCCGCGGGATCGGCCTGACCGGCGGCGTCATCTCGCTGACCGCCTACGGCCTGGTCATCTGGGCGCAGGCCCACGGCGACCTCGCGACCATCGCGGCCCTGCGCGAGACCAGCATCCTCATCGCGGCGCTGATCGCCACGCTCCTGTTCCGCGAGCGGTTCGGGCGGCTGCGCCTCACCGCCGGCGCGGCCGTCCTCGCCGGCATCGTCGTACTCGAACTCGCCCATCCCTGAGCCTTCGATCCGACGGGGCGGCAGCGGCCGGGCCACGTCCGGCCACGATCCGCCGGACCCGCCACGGCTACACCGCCCGGCCCGCGACCTGCTGTTCCGGTACGCCCGGTGCCGGGATCGCGGCGGTCGCACCGACCGGCGCCGGGGCCGTCGACTCCCGCACGACCAGTCTCGGCCGGATGAGCAGCGACCGTCCCGCCGCCGGGGCCGAGTCGATCCGGGCCCGCAGCTGCTGGAAGGTCTCCGCGGCCATCTCCGGCAGCGGCTGGCGGACCGTGGTGAGCGGCGGTTCGAAGAGGTCGGCGAGGAGAATGTCGTCGAAGCCGACCACGGAGACGTCCTGACCGGCGCTGCGCCCGGCGTCCTTGGCCCCCCGGCAGATGCCGATCGCGCACATGTCGTTGATGGCGACGAACGCCGTGGGCGGGCGGGGGCCGCCGAGGAGCTCCCGGGCGGCGTTCCGCCCCAGCTCGGCCGCGTCCTTGTCGCCGAACTCGGTGGCGTCGGCGCCCGGCCAGACGATCGCGTCGGCCGGGTCGAGACCGCCCGCCTCCAGGGCGGCCCGGAAGCCGCGCAGGCGCTCGCGGCGGTTGACACTGTTGACCGAGCCGGAGACGAACGCCAGCCGGCGGTGACCGAGTTCCACCAGGTGACGGGTGGCGATCTCGGCGCCCATCGCGTTGTCGACGCTGATGGAGGCCAGCGACGGCGGATCCCCCGCCTGCGCGGTGCGGTCGAAGGCCACCATCTTCAGCCCTCGGCTCAGCAGTGGTGTCATGTGGTCCAGCGAGGGCAGCGAGGAGCAGAGCACCACTCCGCTCACCCCGTCCGCGAGCAGTTCCTCGCCGTACTTGAGCTCGCGGGCCGCGTCGCGCTCGCTGTTGCACAGCAGTACGTGGTACCCCTCGGCGAGCGCGATGGCCTCCAGCTCGCGGGCGAGCGCCCCCCAGAAGGGGTTGGCGACCGACGGCACGATGAGGCCGATGACCTTGATGCGGCCGGTCCGCAGCATCCGGGCGGCACGGTTGGGCCGGTAGCTGAGCTGCTCGATCACCTGCTCCACGCGAGCCAGCGTGGCCGCCTGCATACGGTCCGTCCGCCCATTGAGGACGTTGGAGACCGTGCTCGCGGAGACCCCCGCGGCCTCCGCGACCTGATGGATCGTTACCCCGCTCATGCCACCTCCGGTTCGGAACTCGCTAGACCATACCAGTGTATCGATTTACTGAACTTCGTTTACCGGTACACCCGTTAACATCCCTGAAAATTCATGTGCATCAGCTGTTGACGTCGCTCTCACGGCGTTCCTAGCATCAGTGCATCGATTTACCAGCACTTCCCAGCCATGGCTGGGTCTTATCGCTGGATCGGTCCACAGCCTCCACCTCAAAAGGGGTGTTCCATGCAACTCAAAAGACGGTCGCTGCTTGCCGCCATCGGCGCCGGTACCGCTGCCGCCGCGCTCAGCGGGTGCGGAACCGGCACTTCGGCGGCAGGCTCCGCCGACGGTCCCGCCGAAGGTGAGATCACTCTGCTCACCCCGATCTACGAAGGTGCCGACGGCAAGACGCTGTTGGAGAAGGAGATACTCGGCGGCTTCCGGAAGAAGTACCCGGACGTCAAGGTGAACGTGGACTACACCACGTACGCCCAGCTCAACGAGAAGATCACCACCGGTCTCGCGGGCGGTCTGCTGCCCGACGTGCTGATGATGGGCGTCGGCTGGATCCCGCCGTTCGCGGCCAAGAAGGCGATCGCCGAGCTGCCGGAGAAGTTCGCCACCGCGCACGACTACGAGAAGCGGGTGCTGGAGCCGTCCCGGTACGACGGCAAGCTGTACGCGCTGCCGGTCGTCCTCGACACCCGCATCGTCGTCTACCGCAAGGACCACTTCGCCGAGGCCGGCATCAAGAAGACCCCGGCGAACTGGGCCGAGCTGCGCGCCGTGGCCAAGCAGCTCACCAAGGACGGCCGGATCGGATTCGACCCGTTCTCCATCGATCTGCGCCAGTGCTGGGAGACCTTCCTCTTCGCCAACGGCGGCCAGCTGTTCAGCTCGGACGGCAAGAAGGTGCTGTTCAACGACGCCCGCGGGGTCGAGGCGCTGCAGTTCTTCAAGGACCTCGTCAAGGACGGTTCCGCCGACTACGCCAAGAAGACGGACGCCGGCGCCCCGTCGAACGTCCAGACCGGCAAGGCGTCGATGATGATGACGACCAGCGCGCTGTGGAGGCAGGCCAGCGACCAGTCGCCGGACCTGATCAAGGACGACAAGCTCGGGGCGTTCATCCTCGCGAACCGCAAGCCCGCGATGCTCCAGGGCGGCACGCTCGTCACCCAGTCCGCCAGTTCCAAGCATCCCGCGGCGGCCCGTGCGCTCGTCGAGTACCTCGCCACTCCCGAGTCGATCCTCGGCGCGGCCAAGCAGCGCGGTTCGGTGCCCGGCCTGAAGGACCTCAGCGACTCCTCGTACGTGAAGGAGAACAAGTTCG
The DNA here is from genome assembly GCF_038448545.1 of Streptomyces sp. CLV115. NCBI lineage: Bacteria > Bacillati > Actinomycetota > Actinomycetes > Kitasatosporales > Streptomycetaceae > Streptomyces > Streptomyces sp. CLV115. Next base: position 101,183 of record NZ_JBCEWQ010000008.1, on the reverse strand, counting down.
TCGACCTCTCCCTGCAGAGCATGGGCGACGCGTGCTCCGAGGGCGGCACCGCCGCGTGGATGGAGATCCGCGAAAAGATCAAGCCCACGCTGGAGCCCGCGATCGTGGGCAACCAGTCCGCGAAGGACGCCATCGCGGAACTCGGCAGGCTCGCCGAGGCCGCAATCGGCCGGATGTAAGGACCCGTCGCTGTGGGAGCTACATCCGTATTGAAGGCGCGCCCCGCGCCGCCCTCCGCCCCGGACGGACGCACGGTCGCGAAGAAGCGCACCGGCCGGGTACCGACGGGGCCGGGGCGCCGCAGGCAACGCGCCGGCATGCTGATGGTGGCGCCCGCGCTGCTGCATGCCTCGCTCTGGATCGGCCTGCCGGTCGTCGCATCGGTGGTCCTGGCCTTCACGAAGTACGACGTGCTGACGGCGCCGCAGTTCGTGGGTCTGGACAACTTCACCGAGATGATGGGCGACGCGGTGTTCCGCAAGTCCATCGTCAACACGGTCGTCTACACCTTCTTCACCGTGCCGTTCGGCATGATGCTGGGGCTGCTCGTCGCCCTGGCGCTGCACACCGGTCTGAAGGCCCGCGGCATCTTCCGCACCGCGGTCTTCCTGCCGCAGGTGACGGCGACCGTGGCGATCGCACTGGTCTGGCTGTGGATCTACAACCCGGGCAACGGGCTGCTGAACACGCTCCTGTCGTTCCTCGGGATCGACGGCCCGGCCTGGCTCGCCTCGACCTCGTGGGCGATGCCCTCGGTGATCCTGGTCGGCATCTGGCAGGGCATCGGCATGAAGATGCTCATCTACCTGGCCGCACTGCAGTCCCTGCCGAAGGAGCTGTACGAGGCGGCTTCGGTGGACGGTGCCTCGAAGGTGCGGCAGTTCTTCTCGATCACCCTGCCGCTGCTGAAGCCCGCGACGTTCTTCGTCCTCATCACGTCGATGATCAGCGCGTTCCAGTCCTTCGACCAGATCTACATCCTGACCGACGGCGGTCCCGCCAACAGCACCACGATGATGACGTACGAGATCTACAAGTCCGCCTTCCGGGAGTTCCGCGTCGGCTACGCCTGTGCCCAGTCACTGGTGCTGTTCGTGCTGCTGATGGGCTTCACCCTGGTCAACCGGCGGATCATGGGAGGCACCCGTGGCCACAACTGAGCTGCACGCGCCAAGGGTCGCGAAGAAGTCCCGGCCGGGGAAGAACGGCAAGCCGGTCACCGCCGGCCGGATCGCGCTCTACACGACCCTCACCGTCGTCTCGCTGCTGATGGTGGTGCCGTTCGTCTGGATGGTGCTCACCTCACTCAAGACCCCGGTGGAGATCGCCTCCCAGGACGCCGGACTGCTCCCGGAACACTGGGAGTTCGGGAACTACGTCGACGCGCTGAAGGCGGCGCCGTTCGCGACGTACGCACGCAACAGCTTCATCATCGCCTTCAGCCACACCCTCATCAACGTGGTCGTGGCGTCGATGGCCGGGTACTCGCTGGCCCGGATCAAGTTCCGGGGCAGCGAGGTCATCTTCTACCTCTTCATCGCCGCGCTGATGATCCCCACGTACACCAAGGTGCTGCCGGAGTTCCTGATCGTCCGCTTCATGCCGCTGGCCGGCGGGAACGACATCCTCGGCCAGGGCGGCAGCGGCTGGCTGGACTCCTGGTGGGCGCTGATCGTTCCCGGCGCCGTCACCCCCTTCGCGGTCTTCCTCTTCCGCCAGTTCTATCTGGACCTTCCGGTGGAGCTGGAGGAGGCGGCCAGGCTCGACGGTCTGGGCGAGTTCCGGATCTACGCCCGGATCATGACGCCGCAGGTCAAGCCCGCGCTCACCACCGTGGCGCTGCTGACCTTCGAGTCGTCGTGGAACAACTTCCTCTGGCCACTGCTGGTGACCCGCACGGACAGCCTGCGGGTGATCCAGGTGGGGCTCTCCGTCTTCAAGACGGAGAACGGCCCCCAATGGCACTTCCTCATGGCCGGCACCACGCTGGCCACGCTGCCCATGGTCATTCTCTTCCTCATCGGCCAGCGCTACTTCGTGCAGGGGTTCGCGACCGCCGGTCTCAAGTGACCGGATCGAACCCCGACGACCGTTCTTCGAAAGGTACTTACTCCATGTCTGCTGATCTCAACGGCTCCCGCGCACTGGTGACAGGGGCGGGCCACGGCATCGGCCGCGCCATCGCCGTCGCGCTCGCCGAGGCCGGCGCGGACGTCGCCGTCCACTACCACTCCTCCGCCGACGAGGCCGCGAAGACGGTCTCCGCGATCGAGGCGCTGGGCCGCCGGGCGAAGGCGTTCAAGGCCGATGTCACCGTGACCGCCGATGTGGACCGGCTCGTCGAAGAGGCGACCGGCTTCCTCGGCGGGCTGGACGTACTGGTCTGCAACGCGGGACATCTGATCGGCCGGGCCACCATCGCCGAGATGTCCGACGACCACTTCGACCAGGTCCTCTCCACCAATCTGACGTCCACGTTCCGCACCGTGCGCGCCGCGATCCCCCACCTGAAGGAGTCGTCGGCCGGCCGCGTCATCACGATGTCCTCGCTGGCCGCCCACAACGGCGGCGGCCCCGGCTCGGTGGCCTACGCGGCGGCCAAGGCCGGTGTGCGCGGCTTCACCAAGGGGCTGGCCAAGGAGCTCGGGGGCACCGGCATCACGGTCAACTCCGTCGCACCCGGCTTCATCAAGGGCACCGCCTTCCACGACACGTTCACCGCCCCCGAGGCGCAGCAGGCCATGGAGGCGGGCATCCCGGTCGGCCGGGCCGGCACCCCCGAGGACGTCGGCGCCGCGGTCGTCCATCTGGCCTCGCCGTCGTCCGGCTTCCTCACCGCCACCACGGTGGACATCGACGGTGGCGTGTGGCCGCGTTGAGGCGGATCGCCCGGGAGCGGGGCGGCTGGTGGCACGCGTACGTCTGCCCGGCGCACGGCGTGGAGCTCGACCACGGTGACCTGCTCTCCGGGGTGTTCCCCGAGGGCGGTGCGCGCTGCGCGTACGGCTGCCGGGTGGACGACGAGGCGGTGCGCGGCGCCTGGCTGGTGCTCTCGCACCAGGCGTGGGCGCGGCACCTGCGGGTGCTCGCCCACCGCAAGGAGCGCGCGGAGTCGGTGTCGCGGCTGGTGGAGTACGCGGGGCTGTACGCCTCGCTGGCCACCGAGCGGCACGGCGAGGCCCAGTCCTGGATGCTGCGCGGCCGGCTCTTCCACCAGGCACTGACCGACGCCATCTGGGCGGTGAACGTCGGGCACGCCGTGATCACGCTCGCCGAGCAGTCGACCGAGGACCTGGCTCCGGTGCTGCCACTGCTGGACGCGCTGGAGCAGGCCGCGCTCGACGCCCGGGACGTGCTCACCGGTCAGGGCCATCTCGCCTCCAACTACACCGCGTGGCTCAACGCGGCCGGCGCGGCGGCGAGCCGGGGCGGTGCGGCGGCCCGCGGCCAGGATTGGCACGGTGCCGGGCAGTGGCTGGAGGGCGAGCACGGGCTGTACGCGCATCTGCGCGTCGCGGTCGCCGACGACGGCTGGGAGTGGGAAGGCAGCACCTACTACCACGGGTTCGTGCTGCGGGCGGCGCTGCTGGCGCTGCGGGGCACCGACCCCGCCGCCGTGCCGTCCGACGTAATGGACGTGCTGGCCGGGATGACGGATGTGCTGGCGACGATCGCCACGCCGGGCGGCATCCTGCCGGCGCTGCACGACGGCCCGTATCTGCGCCATCCGCTCGCCCTGGAGTGGCTCGAACTCACGTCCCTGGCTCAGCAGTTGGTGCCCTCTCCGGCACTGGAAGCGGTGGCCGGGCGGGCCCGTGCCGAGCTCGGCGCGCAGGACGACGGGCTCGATCGCGAGCTGGACGGCTGGTTCGCCGGGCCGCCGCTGCCCAAGCGGCCGGCGCCCGGTCCGGTGACGGTGTTCCCGACCGCCGGGTACGCGGTGCTGCGGCATGCGGGCGTCCACGCGCTGCTGGACTTCGGTCCGCACGGCGGCTCGCACGGCCATCGGGACAAGCTGTCGCTCTATCTGTACGGGGACACCACGCCGTGGCAGCCCGACCCGGGCCAAGTCCCTTACGCACATGCCGAGTTCCGGGATCTGTACGCGTCCACGGAGGCCCACCCGGCGTTCCGGGTGGACGGCGCCGAACAGGCCGAGTGCACCGGGCGGCTGCTCGGCTCGGACGGTTCGTCCGTCACCGCCGAGGTGACGACCGCGTACGAGGGTGTGCGCGCGGTGCGACGGGTGGTGCTCGGTGACAGCTATCTGGTCGACCTGCTGACGGTGCGGGCCGAGGAGGAGCGGCGCCTCACCGCGCAGCTTCGTCCCGGTGTGGCGCTGGACGTCCAGCTCCAGGCCCCGGGCGGGGTCCGCACCACCTGGTACGGCGACGAGACCCTGCACGGCTGGCACACCCACACCCCCGGTGCGGCGGTGCGTCCGGTCTCCGGGCCGGGCCCCGGCCCTGCGGACGACCCGCAACGGGTGCGCACCCGGGTCGACTTCACCGCCCAGTCGGACCTGGTCACCTTCGCCTCGGTGTACCAGGCGGCGTCGGCCGGGCCCGCCGTGGCCGACGTGACGCTGGACGGTGACGGGGTACTGACGGTCTCGCTGACCGACGGCAGCACAGCACGGTTCCGGACGGAGGACTGACCCTTGTTGCTCTCGGCGACCCCGCCGCCGGGCCCGCGCCCCGCGCAGCAGGCCCGGCTGTACGAGGAGGCGGCCCGCCACCGCGGGCTGACTCCGCCCCGTACGCATCCCCTGGCCAGCATCACCTGGCTCGGCCCGGCCGCCTCCAACCCGGCGCTGGCCCACCGGGTGAGCGGCGACCCGGTCCATCTGGCGGAGAGCCGGCGCTGGATCGAGGCCGCGGTGCGGCTGCCGCACTGGGGCAAGGCCCACATGCCGGACCACGATCTGGACGCCGGCTGGCTGCTGCACCACCTCTCGCTCGCCTACCGGTGGATCGGTGACGACCTGCCGGACGGCGTGCGGGCGCTGCTGCGGTACAAGCTGCTGCTCCAGGGGCGGCGGATGTACGAGTTCGCGGTGGCGAGCGAGGGCCGCTGGTGGTCGTCCTCGTACTGGCAGAACCACAACTGGATCTGCTACGCCGGTCTGGCGACGGCCGGTTATGTGCTGGGCAAGGAGGAGTGGACCGAGCGCGCCAAGGACAATCTCGGCACGGTCCTCGATCTGATGCCGGACGACGGCTCGCACGCCGAGGGGGTCGTCTACTGGCGTTACGGAGTGCCGTTCCTCGCCATTCACCTGGATCTCCTCCAGGAGGCGGAGGGCATCGACTGGTGGCAGCGGGGCGGTTTCCTCCCGAACACCTTCCACTACCGGCTGCACCAGCTGGCCCCCGGCTTCGCGTTCAACGTCGACCACGGCGACTGCCACGACCGGCGCAGCGGACACAGCGCCGGCCTGTACTACCGGCTCGCTGCGCAGTACGGGATTCCCCAGGCCCAGTGGCTGGGCGATCTCGCCTCGGGCGAGCTGCTGTGGCAGGAGGCGGCACAGAGCGGGGTGCGGCCGGGGATCCTGCCGGAGGCGTATCTCGAATACCTCTGGTACGACCCGTCCGTGGCCGGCGCCCGTCCCACCGCGACCCGGGCGTTCTTCCCGGATCTCGGGCTGCTCGCGGCCCGCACCGGATGGGACGACGACGCCACGCTCGTCTCGTTCAAGGCGAGCCCGGGCGGTGGCCACAAGGCGTGGGAGACCTCCGAGAAGCACCGGGCGGAGCTGGGCTGGGAGACCCTCAACCAGGGCCACCACCACCCCGATTCGGGCTCGTTCGTGCTGGTGTCGCAGGGTGAGTTCCTCGCGGTCGACGAGGGTTACAGCAACCGGAAGCGGGCCGCGCACCACAATCTGCTGCTGGTGGACGGCCAGGGATACGCGGACGAGGACCGCTACCACGTCTACAAGGACATCCCTTACGAGCGGCAGGCCCGGCAGCGCGATGTGCTCGCCGGTCCCGACTGCGGGTGGGCGCACGCCACGGCGGAGATCGCCGCGATGTACGACCCGGCCCTGGGCGTGCGGCGGCTGGACCGGACGCTGGTGTTCACGCCGTCGGGGCGGCTCGTGCTGCTGGATCTCGCGGAGGCGGACACGGAGCGGGAGTGGACGTTCCTGCTGCAGACCGACCGGCCCACCGAGCCGGGGCCGGACGGCGGCCGGCTGATCCGGTCCGGGGCGGCCTCCGCCCTGGTGCGGCAGTTCGCGCCGCAGGACGCCTCGGTCGTCTCCGAGGCCACCGAGGTGGAGGCCAATCCGACGTCCAGCACGCCGGAGCTGCGGCTCACCCGCACCCTGCACACCCTGAGCGCGACGACCGCCCGCTCGGCGGACGCGCTCTTCCTCACCTCGATCGTCCCGGGCCCCGCACCGGCCGCCGCCGAGCGGGTGCCGTGCACGCAGGGCCAGGGCGTCACCTTCGGCGAGGAGACCGTGCTCCTGTCCCCCGTCGCCCGCCGGATCCGTACCGCCTCGGTGTCGGCGGACGCGGCGGCGGTGCTGCTCGGCGCCGAGGGCTCGGCGCCGTACGTGGTGGCGGCCACCCGGCTGGAGCTGGACGGCCGCGTGCTGCTCGATGTCCCGGAGCCGTACACAGGAAAGGTCGGCTGATCACCATGCAGGCAACCCTCTCGTCCACCTGGCCGACGCTGTTGCGGCGGCTGGAGTTCGTGGCCTACCCGGCGGCCGCCGGGGCCGCGTTCACCGTGCTCTCGCTCGGTGTCGTGACCTGGCTTCCCGCGCTCGCCGCGATGGGGCACGCACTCCAGCGGTGGCGGGCGGAGGGTGACAGCCGATGCTTCACCAACACCTTCACCGCCTTCCCCCGGTACTGGCGGTCCCTGTGGCGCCACTGTCTGGCGTCCACCGCGGCGGCCGTCGTACTGGCCGCCAACATCGTCCATCTGCTGGGCCGTCCGGAGCCGTGGACGTTCGTGCTGCTCGCCGCGCAGGTGGGCATCGTGGCCGCCCTCACCATCCACCATGTGGCGCTCGCGGCCGAGGCGGGCCGCTCGCCGCACGGAACGGTCCGCACCTGGTCGCGCGGTGCGCTGGCCCTCGGCTTCGGGTCGGCGGCCCGTGGCACCGCACTGCTCGGCGCGGTGATCTCCGCCGCGCTGCTCTCGCTCGTCGTACCGCTGGGGCCCCTGCTCCTCGGCCCCAGCATCCCCGTACTGCTCGCCCTGTCCTTCGCAGACCCCAGGAGGCACACCCCATGAGCCGTGTACTGCGCACCACCCTCGTCGCCGCGCTCGCCGCCGGCGCGCCGCTCGCCTTCCCGCCGCCGTCCGTCGCCGCCGAGGCCGCCACGGCGTACTACGTGTCGCCGTCCGGCAGCGACTCCAACGCCGGTACGTCGGCGGGGGCCCCGCTCGCCACGATCCAGAAGGCGGTCGATCTGGCGCCGACGGGCGCGGTGGTGAACCTCGCCGCCGGTACGTACAAGCAGGACGTGGTGACCAAGCGCGCCGGTGTCACCCTCACGGGCCCGGCGAACGCCGTGGTGAAGGGGGCCGGCGACGCCCGGATCATCCAGGTGCAGCACGACTCGACGACGCTCAGCGGCTTCACCGTGGACGGGCTGCACGGGTCGTCCACCGATGTGTCGGGTTACCGCCTCAAGCTCATCTATGTCATGAGCACGACCCCCGGCAACGGGGTGGGCGGTCTGCGCATCACCGGAATGACACTGAAGAACGCCGCCGACGAGTGCCTTCGGGTGCGCTATCTGGTGACCGGCGCGGACATCTCCGACAACACGATCACCAACTGCGGGGTCAACGACTTCAAGTTCGGCGGCGGCGGCAAGAACGGCGAGGGCATCTACCTCGGCACCGCACCGGAGCAGCAGGGGGCGAACGGCGCCCCGGACGCGGCCCCCGACATCAGCAGGAACAACCGCATCCATCACAACACCATCGCCACCCAGGGCAACGAGTGCGTGGACGTGAAGGAGAACTCGACCAACAACTACGTCGAGTACAACGACTGCAGCGGCCAGAAGGACTCCAGCTCCGGCGGGCTGGACGCGCGCGGCAGCGGCAACATCTTCCGTTACAACACCATTCACGACAACGTGGGTTCGGGCATCCGGCTCGGCGGTGACACCGCGACCGACGGCGTGAACACCAGTATTTACGGCAACACCATCACCGGTAACGCGGGCGGCGGCATCAAGTTCATGCGCACCCCGCAAGGTCCGGTGTGCACCAACACCATGAGCGGCAACACCGGTGGCGACGCGGTCGGCACCTACGGCAGCGAGTACGACCCGACGGGTGCGTGCCCCCAGTGACCGGGCGAGGGCCCGCGAGACGCGGGGTACTGACGGCGGCGGCCTCTCTGGCGGCGGTCGCGGCCACGGCGCCCGGGGCGCAGGCGGCCGAGCGGTCGGGCGGCGGCACGGCCCGGTCGCGCTGGACGACGTCGTGGGCGACCGCGCAGACCGCGCCGACCGCCACGGACACGGTGGCGAGCGCCGGCCTGACCGACGGCACGTGCGTCGCCAACGTACGGCTCTCCGCGGGCGGAAACGTCCGGCTGCGCTACGCGCACGCCTTCGGCACGGTACCGGTCCTCGTCGGCCCGGTGACGGCGGGCGGCCTGCCGGTGACGTTCGGCGGGCAGCGGCAGGCGTGGCTCGCCGCGGGGTCCTCGCTGACCAGCGACGCGGTCGCCGGGCTGCGTGCCCCGGAGGCCTCGCGGCTGACGGTCGAGACCCGGCTTCCCGGCCCCACCGGTCCGCTCTCCTTCCACCGCAACACCCACGCCTCGCACTCCGTCGACGGCGAGCGCACCACCTCGGTGTTCCTGCTGACGGGCGTCGACGTGACGGGTGCGCACGGGCCCGTGATCGCGGTGCTCGGCGACTCCATCACGGAGGGTGTCGGCACACCCGACGACGCCGATCTGCGCTGGCCCGACCAGCTGGCCCGGCGGCTGCCCGGCTCGGCCGTCGCCAATCTCGGCATCAGCGGCAACCGGCTGCTGCTGGACGACGCCAGGTTCGGGCCGGGCGGACAGTCCCGATTCGACCGCGATGTGCTGTCGCTGCCCGGACTGCGCACCGTCCTCGTCCACCTCGGCGTCAACGACCTCCAGCAGCCGCCCAGCCAGACCGATCCGGCGCTCGTCCTGGCCGGGTACCGGCAACTGGTGCTGCGTGCGCGCAACGCCGGGCTGCGGGCGGTCGGCGCGACCATCGCCCCGTTCGGCGGCTGGACCCGCTGGACGCCCGAGCTCGAAGCGGTCCGGCAGCGGATCAACGCGGCGGTGCGCACCGGCCGGATCTTCGACGCCGTCGTCGACTTCGACGCGGCACTGCGCGACGCGCAGAACCCGGCACGGCTGCTGCCCGCGTACGACAGCGGGGACGGACTCCACCCCAACCCTTCCGGTCACGCCGCGCTGGCAGCGGCCGTCGACCGCCGAAATCTCCTGTGAGGGCCGCATGACGAACCCAGGCACCACTCCAGGCACCATTCCGGGCACCACCCGGCGCACCGTTCTCGCCGGGGCGGCGGCACTCGGCGCGGCCGCCGCGCTCCCGCTCACCGCCGCCACGGGCACCGCGCACGCGACGGCCCCGGCCGCCGTCACCGACGACCCCGCCTCCCTGCGCTCCCGCTGGCACACCCTGCTCACCGGTGGGCCCGGCCTCGACCTGACGGACCCGCAGATCGCCGCCGCCGTGGCCCGGATCGGCAAGGCCGCGACCACCTCGGTCAAGGGTCTCGACCCGGCCCGGACCGACGGGCTGTTCCCCGATCTGACCAGCACCACGCTCTCGAACCATGTGACGACATCGTTCAAGCGGCTCGCCACGGTCGCGACCGCCTGGGCCGTCCCCGGTACCCCGCAGTACGGCGACACCGCGCTGCGCGATCTGCTGCTGGCCGGCCTCGACTGGATGCTGACCAACCGCTACGGCGCCGGCCACACCCGGTTCGACAACGACTGGGACTGGGAGATCGGCTCCGCGCTCGCCCTCAACGACGCGTCCGTGCTGCTGTACGACGTGCTGGGCACGGAGCGGCTGGGCCGGATCACCGCGGCCGTACGGCACTACACGCCCGACCCGAACCTCTGGCGGGCCGACCGGCAGATCGCCACCGGCGCCAACCGGGTCTGGATCTCCACCGTGGTCGCCGTCAACGCGGTGCTCACCGGGACCGGCGGCGACCTGGCCCGGGTCCGTGACGCTCTTTCGGACGTCGAGGGTTCGGGCGCCAACAGCGTCCTCGCCTTCAACGACGCGAGCGCCGCGGCGGAGGGCACCGGCGAGGGCTTCTACTCCGACGGTTCCTTCCTCCAGCACTACAAGCACCCGTACAACGGCGGGTACGGCAAGGAGCTGCTGAACAACCTGTCCCGGCTGCTGAACCTCCTCGCCGGGACCGAGTGGGCGGTCACCGACCCCGACCTCGACAACATCCGCGGCTGGGTCGACGACGGCTTCGACCCGCTGCTGGTGCGCGGCGACGTGATGGCCTCGGTGTGCGGGCGTGAGATCGCCCGGCCCAGCAAGCAGGGCCATGTGTCGGCGCAGACGGTCATCGAGGCGGTGGTGCGGCTGATCCCGAGCTTCCCCGGCGAGACGGCCGACCGTTTCACCTCCCTGGTCAAGCAGTGGATCGCCGAGGACACCTACCGGGACTTCCTGGCCGTCACCGACCTGGCCTCGCTGGTCGCCGCCCGGCAGGTCATCGCCTCCGCGGTGCCGGCGCGGGGGCCGCTGGTCGCGCACAAGCAGCACCCGCGGATGGACAAGGCGGCCCACCACCGGCCGTCGTTCGCGCTCGGCATCTCGGCGTACTCGTCCCGGATCTACAACTACGAGTCGATCCAGAACGAGAACCTGCACGCCTGGCACCTCTCCGACGGCATGGTCCTGCTCTACACCGACGACCTCGGCCACTACAGCGAGGACTACTGGCCGACCGTCGACCCGGCCCGGCTGCCCGGCACCACCGTCATCGCGGGCCGCCCGGCCGACGCGGCGGGGCAGCGCACCACCAGTACGGCCGACTGGACGGGCGGCACCTCACTGCCCGGCACCACGCTCGGTGCGTACGGCATGGAGCTGCGCGCGTACGGCAGTTCGCTGCACGGGCTGAAGAGCTGGTTCTGTCTGGACGACGTGATCGCCTGCGTCGGTTCGGGCATCGGCGCCGACGCGGGCACGGCCGAGACGGTCGTGGAGAACCGGAAACTGCGCGACCCGAAGGCGGCCCTGCTGGTCAACGGCGCCGCGGCGCCCACGGACGCCGGCTGGTCGGCCCGCCTCGACAAGGTCCGGTGGCTGCATGTGGCCGGAACCGGCGGCTATGTCTTCCCCGAGCCGGCCACGCTGAACGGTCTGCGCGAGGAGCGCACCGCGACCTGGCGCGAGATCAACCTCAAGTACGGCACGGACACCTCGGTCACCCGCCCGTATCTGACGCTCTGGCAGGACCACGGTGCCGCACCGAGCGGGGCCGGCTACTTCTGGCTCCAGGCCCCGGCCGCCTCGGCCGAGCGGACCGAGCAGTGGTCGGCCGCGCCGCCGGTGAAGCTGATCGCCCGCTCCACCGCCGTGCACGCGGTGCAGCGCTGCGCGGACGGGCTGGTCGCCGCGAACTTCTGGACCGCCGGCTCCGTCCGGAACCTCGCCTCGGACGGCCCCGCCTCGGTGCTGGTGCGGCCGGACGGGAAGACGGTGAAGGTGTCGCTGTCCGACCCGACCCAGCTGCGGTCCTCGGTCGTGCTGGACCTGGCTCAGCGTGGCCTGAGCGTCGTCTCCGCCGATCCGGGCGTGAGCGCCCGGTCCACCAAGGACGGCGTCCGGATCACCGCCGACACCACCGGCCGCCACGGCGCAACCCTCAACCTCACCCTGAAGAGGAGCTAGACCCTTGCTGTTCGACATGCCTCTGGACCGGCTGCGCGACTACCGGCCGGAGCCGGAGGAGCCGGCCGACTTCGACGCCTTCTGGGAGAAGACGCTCACCGAGACGGCCCGCCACGACCTGGACGCCGAGTTCGTTCCGTACGACGCCGGGTTCGCGACCACCGACGTGTTCGACGTGACGTTCCGGGGCTGGGGCGGGCAACCGGTCAAGGCCTGGCTGATGCTGCCGAAGACGCGTTCCGGACCGCTGCCCGCCGTGGTGCAGTACATCGGCTACAACGGCGGCCGGGGCATCCCGTACTCCTGGCTGACCTGGAGCGCGCTCGGCTACGCCCATCTGGTGATGGACAACCGGGGCCAGGGCGGCGGCGGCAAGAACACCGCCGACACTCCGGACATCGGCCCGGACGGGCACGGCTCCTCCTCGCCCGGCTTCCTGACCCGCGGCATCGAGGACCCCTACCGCCACTACTACCGGCGGCTGATCACGGACGCGGTGCGGGCGGTCGACGCGGCGAAGGTCCATGAGGCGGTGGACGCCTCCCGGGTGGCCGTCCTCGGCGGCAGCCAGGGCGGCGGGCTGGCGCTGGCCGTCGCCGGGCTGCGGGACGACATCGCGGCCACCGTCGCCGATGTGCCGTTTCTCTGCCACTACCGGCGCGCCTCGCAGATCACGGACGCCGGACCGTACGCGGAGATCGCCCGCTGGCTGTCCGGGCACCGTTTCCGGATCGACGAGGCGATGGAGACGCTGTCCTACTTCGACGGGGTCAACTTCGCGGCGCGGGCGAGTGCCCCGGCGTGGTTCTCGGTCGGCCTGATGGACAAGATCTGCCCGTCGTCCACGGTGTTCGCCGCCTACCACCGCTATGCGGGTCCGGCCGAGATCGAGGTGTTCCCGTACAACGGGCACGAGGGTGGCGCCGAGTACGACCTGCCGCGCAAGCTCGGCGCGCTGCGGGGCGTGTTCGGCGGGTAGCGCACCACGGTCACCGGCCCAGCGCCGCCATCGCGGCGTTGTGGCCGGGCACCCCGCTGACCCCGCCGCCGCGCACCGCGCCGGCCCCGCACAGCAGCACATTGGCGTGCGCCGTCTCCACCCCCCACCGGCCGGTGGACTCCGTGGCGTACGGGAAGGCCAGATCGCGGTGGAAGATGTGGCCGCCGGGCAGCCGCAGGTCCCGCTCCAGGTCGAGCGGGGTCTTCGCCTCGATGCACGGTTCCCCGTTCTCGTCGCGGGCCAGGCAGTCGGTGACCGGCTCCTCCAGGTGCGCGTCGAGCTCGGCGAGCGTCGCGGCCAGCAGCTCGGCGCGGGCCGCCGCGTTGTCGGCGGCGAAGAGCCGGGCGGGGGTGTGCAGACCGAAGAGGGTGAGGGTCTGGTAGCCCCGGGCTGCCAGATCCGGACCGAGGATCGACGGGTCGGTCAGCGAGTGGCAGTAGATCTCGGAGGGCGGGGCGGCGGGCAGCCGCCCCGCAGCCGCGTCCCGGTAGGCGTCGGCGAGCTGACCGTACCCCTCGGCGATGTGGAACGTACCGGCGAAGGCCTCGCGCGGGTCGACGGAGCGGTCGCGGAGCCGGGGCAGCCGGGTGAGCAGCATGTTCACCTTCAGCTGCGCGCCCTCCGCCGGGGCGGGCGGTTCGTCCCCGAGGAGGGCGGCGAGCGCCTGCGGCGAGGCGTTGACCAGGACCTTGCGGGCCGCGACGACGTGTTCGGAGCCGGGCGAGCGGACGGTGATCTCGGCGCGTGTTCCGTCGGTGTCGATCCGGGTCGCCTCGTGCCCGACCCGGATCTGTGCCCCGGCCTCGCGGGCGGCCCTCGCCAGGGCGTCGGTGAGCGCGCCCATCCCGCCGACGGGGACGTCCCAGTCGCCGGTCGCGCCGCCGATGACGTGGTACAGGAAGCAGCGGTTCTGGAGCAGTGAGGGATCGTGCGCGTCGGCGAAGGTGCCGATCAGGGCGTCGGTGAGGACGACTCCGCGCACCAGGTCGTCGGCGAAGTTCTGCTCGACGGCGACGCCGATGGGCTCCTCGAAGAGCATCCGCCAGGCCTGCGGGTCGTCGATCCGCCCGCGCAGCGCGTCGCGGTCGGGCAGCGGCTCGGTGAGCGTCGGGAAGACGCGTTCGGCGACGTGCCGGGTCATGCCGTAGAACCGCTCCCACGCCCGGTACTCGCGGTCGGATCCGGTGAGCGCGGCGAAGGAGTCCCCGGTCCCCTTCCCGCCGACGAGGAGGCCGGTGGCGCGGCCGCCGCGCACGGTCGGGGTGTACGAGGAGACGGTCCGCTTCCGCACCGTGAAGTCCAGTCCGAGCTCGCGGACGATCTTCCGCGGGAGCAGGGACACCAGGTACGAGTAGCGCGACAGGCGGGCGTCGACCCCGTCGAAGGGGCGGGTCGAGACCGCCGCTCCCCCGGTGGTGGCCAAGCGTTCCAGGACCAGGACGGACTGTCCGGCACGGGCGAGGTAGGCGGCGGCGACCAGACCGTTGTGGCCGCCGCCCACGATCACTGCGTCATAGCTGTCGGGTGCGGGCATGACCCTTCGTAGCACGGCGCGCTCACTGCTGACCAGAGCCGCGGCGCCCGTTCAGTGCGGTGGCTGCTGTCCGCCGCGCAACGCCGCGACCTGCCGGTACAGCTCCACGGCCTCCGTTCCCCGGCCGAGCTGTTCCAGGCAGTGGGCCTCGTCGTTGCGGGCGGCGAGGGCGTCGGGGTGGCCCGGGCCCAGGAGCCGGTCTCGGGCCGCGGCGACCGTGCGGTAGACGGTGAGGGCGTCGGCCCAGCGGCCGAGCCAGCCGAGGCCGACGGCGACCTCTCGGCGGCTGACGAGGGTGTCGGCGTGGTCGGGGCCCAGGACGCGTTCGCGGATCGCGCACACGTCGCGCGCTTCGGTCAGCGCCTCCTCCCAGCGGGCGAGGCGCCCCAGGTTGACGCCGAGGCCGTGGCGGGCGCGGAGCGTCTCCGGGTCGGTGGAACCGCCCACCCTGGTCCGGTCCGCCACGAGGGCGCGGTACAGCTCCAGGGCCTCCGCGCTGCGGCCGAGCCGGCCGAGGCTGATGCCGACCTCGTAGCGGGCGGAGAGCGTGTCGGGGTGGTCGGCGCCGAGCGACCGCGACCGGGCCCGGGCGACTTCCTGGTACGCCTGCAGGGCCTCCGTCCAGCGCCCCAGCCGTCCCAGGGTGTACGCCACCTCGTAGAACGTGACCAGGGTGTCGGGGTGGTCTGCGCCCAGCAGCCGGCTGCGGGCCGACGCGACGTCCCTGGCCATCCGGTACGAGTCCTCCAGGCGCCCGAGTCGGCCGAGGTTGAAGGCGAGGTTGTGGCGGCAGCGCAGGGTGTCGGGGTGGTCGGGGCCCATCGACCGTTCCCGGGAGGCGAGAACCGTCGCGTACACCTGATGGGCCTCGAAGTGCCGGCCGAGCCGGCCCAGCACGTACGCCGTCTCCTGGCGGGCCGCCAGGGTCTCCGGGTGGTCGGGGCCGAGGGTGCGCTCACGGCCCCGGGCGACGCGGTCGAACTCCCGCAGGGCGTCCGGGACACGTCCGGTGCGGCTGAGGGTGAAGCCGATCTCGTACCGGCTGGCGAGTGTGTCGGGGTGGTCGGGGCCGAGGGCGTGCTCCCGTTCGGCGGCGACCGCGCGGTGTACTTCGCCGGCCTCCTCCCAGTGGCCGAGGCGGCCCAGGTTGAGTCCCGCGCTGTGCCGGCTGGCGAGGACCGACAGCAGCTCCGGCGACGGGGTGGGCCGCTCGGTCCTGACCGGCGGCAGTTCGCCGGTCGGTCCGCGCAGATCGGTGCCGGTGGTCCACTCACCGGTGAGCCCGGCCCAGTGATCGGGCGGGGCGAACCCGGAGTGGGTGCCGGTCGCCCTGTGCCCGACGGTCATGGAGTGGGCCCAGGCAGGCAGCTGCTGCCCCGGGCGTACAACGGGAACGGGCGGTGCCAGCGGTACCTGCCCGGTGGGCGGCAGGTGCGGCTGCTCACCGGTACGGCCGACGGCGATCCGCTGCCTGAGGTCGCCCGCGTCGAAGGGGCGCTCCTCGGGGGTCTTGGCCAGCAGTTCCAGTACGACGCGGTCGAAGAAGCCCGGGAGTTCGGCCCGGTGGGTGCGCAGCGGCCGGGGCTGGGTGTCGCGATGTCCGACCAGGACGGCCCAGGCGTCGTCGAGGTCGAACGGCGGTACCCCGGTGGCGATCTCGTACAGCACGCAGCCCAGCGAGTAGAGGTCGCTGCGGTGGTCGATCTGGCCTCCGCTGATCTGCTCGGGCGACATGTAGTGCGGGGTGCCCATGGCGATGCCGGTGCCGGTGAGGCGGGAGGTGAAGCCGATGTCGTGGCCGAGCCGGGCGATGCCGAAGTCGCAGATCTTCACCGTGCCGTCGGCCAGCCGCATGATGTTGGCGGGTTTGAGGTCGCGGTGCACGATGCCCTGCTGGTGGGTGTAGCCGAGGGCGTCGGCCACCTGTTCGGCGATGTCGACGACGTCGGGCACCGGTAGCGGGTGCTGTTTGTTGTCCTCCAGGAGCTGGCTGAGGTTGCGCCCGTCGAGGAGTTCCATGACCAGGTAGAGGACGCCCTCGTGCTCGCCGAAGTCGTGGACGACGGTGACGCCCCGGTGCTGGAGTGCGGCGGCGACCCGGGCCTCGCGGCGGAAGCGTTCGCGCAGGACGCGGGTGAAGGACTGGTCGTGCTGGGATCCCAGGGGCTTGAGGCACTTGACGGCGACCTGACGGCCGAGCGATTCGTCGCGGGCGCGCCACACCTCACCCATGCCTCCGCGCCCGATCAGATCGAGCAGTCGGTACCGGCTCTGGATCAGCCTGGTGTCCGCCATGGCCTGCTGTCGCCCCCGTTTGTTCTGCCTGCTGTCTACTGCTGCGCCCTCCCCGGCCCGTCCAGTATGGCGGCCCCGCCGCGCAGTCTGTACGGGGTGGGGCGGCTGCCGGGACCGAGCCGGGCCATCGCGTTCGGAATGTGACCGGGCGGGAGCCTCCGGCGGAGCCGGGCGGGGATGCGGCGCAGCACGGTTCCGGCGGTGCGCGGGCGGTGTGCACCGGTGCGTCGGGGCTGCCGTGGAGCTCGTGGGCCTACAGGGGCGTTGACCGGTGGGCGAGTGCCGCGACGCGCCGCCGCAGCGGGCCCGCGCATCCGAGTTCTGCACGACGCCGCGTACGGCGCGCGGATGCGGCGCCCGCAGGTGGGGCGCCCGGACCCCGGCGATCCAGACGGGCTGCGCGCAGAGCACATGGATCCGCGCACGGGCGGCTGTCTCCGGCGGACGGCCTGGTGCCGTCCCTGCTGCACCACATCGGCCCAGCTCGGGAGGAGACCGGCGACCGGGGCCGGCGCGGCCCGCGCGAGGTGATCGTTAATCTGTCCCTCCCTGCCATCGGGCGGGGAGAACAGGGGTGGGACATGCACAGAAGAATGCCGGTGGCCTCCGTGATGGCGGCGGTGGCGATCGGGATCACGGTGGCGCCGGCCGCGCATGCCGAGGGGCGGGGCGACATCCGGGTCGTCAAGACCGTGGTGAACGGCGGAAACAGTGTGATCGTCGGGGTCAAGGCCCCCAAGCAGTTCCCGATCACCATGACCATCAAGGACAACTCGGGAGTGAAGGGGGTCACCGATGTGTCCGCGTTCACCACGAAGGGTGGTCACGGGCCCGTGGACCACCTCGGGACGACGTGCCGGAAGACCAGCTCGACGACGTCCGTGTGCACGGCGACGATGCGGATCGACCCCACCTGGATCGACTTCTACGGAAGTGGCAACGAGGGCTGGGACGCCAACGCGGTCGCGGGGACCTGGCAGGTCAACGCCACGGTCAAGGCCAACGACAGCAGCTACTGGATCTCCGACCGCATCGCCCTGTTCAAGGTCAAGCGCGCCGCGACCCTGACCACGGACGCCACGCCCGAACCGGTCAGGAAGGGCGGCACGCTGACCGTCACCGGAAAGCTGTCGCGGGCCAACTGGACGGACCTGAAGTACCACGCGTTCACCAAGCAGGTGGTGAAGCTGCAGTACAAGAAGCCCGGTGGCAGATACAGCACTGTGAAGACGGCGACCACGGACGGCAGGGGCCACCTCCGGGCCACGGTGAAGGCCACCGCCTCGGGCAGCTGGCGCTGGGCCTTCCTCGGGACGACCACGACGATGAAGGTCGTCGCCACCGGCGACGCCGTCACGGTGAAGTGACCACGCGGCGGGCCGGAAACGGCCCGCCGACGCGGCACGGCGTTCGGGGCGCGCGAGGAGATCTCAATTCCCGTTGCCGGCCCCGGACCAGTCCTCCCACCGGCACACCGGGTGCTCGCCTCCGCGCGACCGCCTCGGGCGGGATGATGCTCCGGCGGCTCACGCCTGCTCCTCCTGCGCTGCGGCCGGGCTCGCCTCGATGTTCACCTGGATGAGCCTCGGACGACCCGGCGCATCCTTCCTGGCCCACGCGTCGTGGAAGACGTTCACGAACCCGCCTCCGACGGCGTGGGTCGCGTGCGGGCCCGCGCGCCCGACGACCGGCTCACCGAGTGCTCAGCGCCCCGGCCGACGAGCCCGGCCGGGGCGTGCCCTGTCGCGCCGCCTACGACGGGTCGGCGTGCCGGCCGATGCCGCCTGCTCGCCGGCCCCGGTGTGTGACACCCCGGATCTGTGGTCGCACGCCCTCACCGGCGCACGCGCGGCATCCCCAGCCCGATCCACGAGATGATCTCCCGCTGGATCTCGTTGTTGCCGCCGCCGAAGGTGAAGATGACGGCGGAGCGGTATCCGCGTTCGAGTTCGCCGTGCAGCACGGCGCCCGCCGAGCCTTCCTTGAGCGGTCCCGCCGAGCCGACGATCTCCATCAGCCAGGCGTAGGCGTCGCGTCGGGCCTCGGAGCCGTAGACCTTGACGGCGGAGGCGTCCTGCGGGGTGAGGGTGGCGTTCTGCACCGCGGAGACCATCTGCCAGTTCAGGAGCTTCATGGCATCGAGCCTGGTGTGGGTGCGGGCCAGCAGGGCGCGGACCCAGCCGAGGTCGATCACGCGGCGGCCGTCCGTGAGCCGGGTGTCGGCCGCCCAGCGCTGGACGTTGTGGAGGGCGCGGATCGCCATGGTGCCGTGGGCGGCGAGGGTGACGCGTTCGTGGTTGAGCTGGTTGGTGATGAGCCGCCAGCCCTGGTTCTCCTCGCCGACGCGGCGGGAGGCGGGGACGCGGATGTTGTCGTAGTGGCTCGCGGTGGTGTCGTGCGAGGCGAGGGTGTTGATCAGGGTGCAGGAGTAGCCGGGGTCCGTGGTCGGGACGAGCAGCATGGTGATGCCCTTGTGCGGTGCCGCGTCCGGGTCGGTGCGGACGGCGAGCCACACCCAGTCCGCGGTGTCGCCGTTGGTCGTCCAGATCTTCTGTCCGTCGACCGTGTAGTGGCCGGTGGCCTCGTCGCCGTCGCGCACCGCCCGGGTCTTGAGGGCGGCGAGGTCGGTGCCGGCGTCGGGCTCGCTGTACCCGATCGCGAAGTCGATCTCGCCGGAGAGGATCTTCGGCAGGAAGTACGCCTTCTGCTCGTCGGTGCCGTACCGCATGATCGTCGGGCCGACGGTGTTGAGGGCCATCAGCGGCAGGGGTACGCCTGCCTGTGCGGCCTCGTCGAAGAAGATGAACTGTTCCATCGGGGAGAGTCCGCGTCCGCCGTACTCCGCGGGCCAGCCGACGCCGAGCCAGCCGTCGGTGCCCAGGCGGCGGATCGTCTCCCGGTAGAAGGCCTTCTGGGCCGCGGGGGCGGCGTAGCGGGCGTAGGCGTCGTCGGGGACCAGTGCGGCGAAGTAGGCGCGCAGTTCAGCGCGCAACTGCTGCTGTTCAGGCGTGTATTCGAGGTGCATGGCCCCTCCGGGAGTCTCGCGGTCGCGTCGTCCGTGTGCGGCGGCGCACACAGTAGAACGTGTTGCAAGAATCCGGAAGGGCCGGGACGGGTTCCGGCGGGGTCAGCGCCTGACGGCCCGCAGGACCACGAACTTCGGGTCGCCCGCGACCGTGGTGCAGTTCCCGAAGATGCGGCGGAGCCGGGTGTGGTAGCCGAGGTGCCGGTTGCCGACCACCCACAGCTCGCCGCCGGGCCGCAGCGCGTCGCGGGCCCCGTGGAACATGGTGCGGGCCGTTGCGTCGGTGGTGGCCTGGTGGGAGTGGAACGGCGGATTGTTCAGCACCAGGTCCACACTGGCGGGCGGCAGTTCCGCCAGCCCGTCACCGACGACGAACTCGGCCTTGGCGTCCGGTCCGGTGTTGGCCCTGAAGGTCTCCTCGGCGGAGGCGACCGCCTGGTACGACTCGTCGATGAAGGTGACCGTCGCCTCGGGGTTGGCGAGCGCCGCGGACAGCCCGACGACGCCGTTCCCGCAGCCGAGGTCGACGACCCGGTCGGGGCCGCTGCGCACCGGGAGGTGGCCGAGGAAGAACCGGGTGCCGATGTCGAGGCGCTCGGCGCAGAAGATCCCGGCGTGGTTGGTGACGGTCCGGCCGGAGACCGGTCCGAGCCCCTGGGGCAGGTCGTACCGGTACGGCCAGGGGCTGGGCGTACGGGGCGTTCCGGCGCCGGGGGTGCAGAAGATCAGCCGGGCCTTCTTGACCGCGAGGGAGGTGCGGGTCGGGCCGATGATCCGCTCGAAGAGCTTGAGGGTGGAGGTGTGGATCTCCTTGACCATCCCGGTGCCCATGACGACCGTGCCGGGGTGGACGGCCGGCGCGAGCCGGTGCAGCTGGTCCTCCAGGAGCGCGAGGCTCTTCGGGACACGTACCAGCAGGACGTCGATGCGGTCCGGCGGAGTGTCCCTGGCCGAGAGCAGGCGCACCGTGTCCGCGTCCGCGCCGTTGCGGCCCAGGTTCGCCAGGGTCGCGCGCTGCGCCAGGTAGGAATCGGTGATCTGTACGGGCCGGTGCTCCGCCAGTACGGTGCTCAGCGCGCCCCAGCGGTCGCCCACCACGACCACGGCACCCGACAGATCGACCGGATCCGCCCCGTCGGCCCCTTCCAGCCTGCGCAGCAGATACTCATCGGCGGCGTCCCAGGCACGGAGCGGGTCGCGGGGGTCCTCGGGATGTCGGGCGAGCTCGAACCCGGCCCCTGACGTCGTCAAACGGTTCATTGTCCACCCAGGCTAGCCGAGCCGCGGGGAGCGCCCACACACTCCCCGCGCCGGCCCCTGGGCCCGGGGCAGCACCGGACCTAGGGCAGCACCTTGTCGATCGCCGCGCGGCCCTCCTGGGCGAGCCTGCGCTCGGCCCACTGGAGGTTCTTCGGGGTCAGGTCCCGCCCGGAGGCGAGCACCAGGTCCTCTGCCGACGGGTGATCACTGCCGCCGGTGTGCAAGAGGCTGTCGGGAGTCACTCCCCGAGATGCGGATACGGATTCGGGCTCGTCGCTCATGCCGCCTCCTCGGTCCTTTCGGTCATTCTCGCCCCGCGCCCGGCCGGCCGCATCCGAGGCCTCCCGAACCTCTCCCGGCGCCGGGATCGAGCCATCACTTGACCTGCACATGATAGGTACACGCTGTTCACACCACGGTCACGGTGCGTGTGGAAGGCTCCCGCGTACCACGTACCACACACGACCGCCGCGGCGCCGCCCCCCACCTTGTGACGGTGTCGTGGCGCACTCATTTCCGGAGAGGACACCCCACATGTCCCGTCGTCACCTTCGTTACCGGCGCCCACTGCTGGCGACCCTTGCCGCCTTCGCGATACTCGGCGGCACCGCGGCCGCCGCCCCGGCCGCCACACCCGGGGCCGCGCCCACCACCGCGTCACCGCTGCGGGTACTCGACGACACGTACTACCAGGACGCCCTCGGCAAGAGCGGGACCGCGCTGAAGAGTGCCCTGCACGAGATCATCAGCGACCAGACCAAGCTCTCCTACAGCCAGGTCTGGGAAGCCCTCAAGGACACCGACGAGGATCCCGCCAACAGCTCGAACGTGATCCTCCTCTACACCGGCCGCTCCCAGTCCAAGAACTCCAACGGCGGCTCGGTCGGCGACTGGAACCGCGAGCACGTCTGGGCCAAGTCGCACGGCAACTTCGGCACCGCCACCGGCCCCGGCACCGACATCCACCACCTGCGCCCGGAGGACGTCACCGTCAACTCGATCCGTGGCAACAAGGACTTCGACAACGGCGGCAGCGCGGTCAGCGGCGCGCCGGGCAACTACACGGACAGCGACTCCTTCGAGCCGCGCGACGCGGTCAAGGGCGATGTCGCGCGCATGCTGCTCTACATGGCGGTGCGCTACGAGGGCGACGACGCCTTCCCCGACCTGGAGCCCAACGACAAGGTGAACAACGGCTCCGCGCCCAACATCGGCCGGCTGTCGGTGCTGAAGGCGTGGAGCCAGGAGGACCCGCCGGACACCTTCGAGAAGCGGCGCAACGACGTCATATTCGACCAGTACCAGCACAATCGGAACCCGTTCATCGATCACCCCGAGTGGGTCGAGTCCATCTGGTAGACCCCGCCGCTCCGGAGGTCCGGCGGGCATCCGCCGGACCGGCCGGGGCACTCAGCCCGCCGGGCCGCCGGCGCACCAGGCCACGGCCTGTTCACGGGTGGCGAAGGACCGCGGGGCCGTCGGCGCGTCCCGCCGTCCGGGGCCGGGCAGCGCGAGCCGCCGCGCCGGGTCGGCGACGGCGGTACGCGCGCCGTCCGCCGCGATCCGGCCGAGCCCGCTGCGCAGCATCGCCCGCGCTACCCGGTCGACGCCGGTCACCTGCCCCAGGTCCAGCACGACCGGCCCGGCACCCCGGGTGCGCGACTCGTCCAGCGCGTACAGCACCCGCTCGGCCGCGGTGAAGTCGATGGCCCCCTGGGCGGCCACGACCCCGACCCGTTCGCGCAGGGCGCGTTCCTTCGGGGCGCCCCCGGCCGCGGGCAGATCGACGGCGGTGGCGACGAGGGTGACGGTGGAGGCGGCCAGCGCCGGATTGTGCATCAGGTGCAGCCCCAGCCTCTCCGACAGGGCACCGAGCGCGGCCCGCCCGCGTACCGAGGTGCCGCCCGGGTCCAGCCGGGGGCTGTACGTGGCCAGGCCGAACCGGGCGGGGCCGGCGGCGATCAGCCCGCCGGACACACCGCTCTTCGCCGGCAGCCCGACGCGCAGCAGCCACTCGCCGGAGGCGTCGTACATGCCGCAGGTCGCCATCACCGCCAGCACCTGCGCGGCGACCGGCTCCGGGACCACCGCGTCGCCGGTGAGCGGGTTCACGCCGCCGTTCGCGAGGGTCGCGGCCATCGCGGCCAGGTCCAGCGCGGTGACCCGCACCGCGCACTGCCTGAAGTACGTCTCGACCGCGGCCACCGGGTCCACGGGCAGCGGTCCGGTGCTCCGGATCAGATAGGCGAGGGCGCGGTTGCGGTCGCCGGTGGCCGCCTCGGAGGCGTACACCTGCTCGTCCACGTCCAGCCGCCGGCCGGCGAAGCGGCCCAGGCAGTCGAGGATGCGCTCGAACCTCGGGGCGTCGGGGGTGTCCGGGATCAGCGCGGTGGTGATGATGGCCCCCGCGTTGACCATGGCGTTGTCGGGCCGCCCGGTGTCCGGTTCCAGGCTGATGGCGTTGTACGCCTCCCCGCTGGGCTCGGCGCCGACCCAGCGGCACACGTCGTCGAGCCCCAGGACGGACAGGGCGAGCGCGTAGACGAACGGTTTCGACACGGACTGCATGGTGAACGGGGTGCCGGCGTCACCCGCGCTGTAGCGGTGGCCGTCCATGCTGATCAGCGCCAGCCCGAACGCGTCCGGCTCGGCCCGCGCCAGCTGCGGGATGTAGTCGGCGAGCCGGCCGTCCCGCAGCTGCGCGAACCGGGTGTGCAGTTCGCGCAGCGCGTCGGTGACGGCGCCGGCGGCGGGGCTCACCCGGCCCCGGCCGTCGGGTGCGCCCGCCCCGGACCGTCCGGGGACGTGCGGAAGGTCGTGGGCATCGCACGCACCTCCCGGGGACAGACAGTGGAGAACTCGCCCATATTAGGATCAAAAGGTATGAATTGACTCGTCCAGTGCACCGCTTCGCTCGGAAGCGGATTCCGGCCGAAACCCCTGGGAGAGAACGATGGATACGGATGCCCTGACCGCCGGCCTGTTGCAGAGACTGCGGGCGGTCAAGCCCTATCCGGCCGTGTCCCTGACCATGCCGACGCACCGCCGCGCTCCGGACAACGCCCAGGACACCGTTCGGCTGCGCAACCTGGTGGCCGAGGCCGCCGGGCGGCTGGAGGCGGACCCCGCGGTCACCCGCGAGGCGCGGACCGCGCTCGGGGAACAACTCGACCGGGCGGTCACCGAGGTGGATCCCCGGCGGGCCCTGGACGCCCTGGTCCTCCTCGTGACCGCCGACGAGCACCAGATCTGGCAGCTTCCGCGCACCGCGCCCGAACGCGTGGTGCTCAGCGACACCTATCTGACCCGCAATCTGGTCGCCGCGAAGGCACAGGCCCAGCCCTTCTGGGCCCTCACCGTGTCGGCCGACCGGGCCGTCCTGTGGAGCGGCACCGCGGACGCCCTGCGCGAGGAGCCCGGCGGCGGGTTCCCGCTGACGGCTCCCCAGGAGCCGCCGGACCCGCAGCGCGAGGAGCAGATCGGCGACACCCCGAGCACCTTCAGCGACGAGGAGACGCGCACCTTCCTGCGCACGGTCGACGAGAAGCTGCGCGCGGTGCTGGCCGAGGACCCCCGCCCGCTCTATCTGGTGGGCCTCGCCCCCGCCCTCGCTCTGCTGGACGAGGTCGGGGAGGGCGCCAGGACGGCCGTCGGCCGGGTCACCAAGGGGGTGCCCGCCGACATGTCACCGAGCGAGCTGCTCAAGGAGCTGCGGCCGGCACTCGACGAACGGCAGCAGCGGTTCGCCGCGGAGGTCGACGGCAAGCTGGACGAGGCCCGTGGCCGCCGTGCCTTCGCCGGCGGTCTGGACGAGGTGTGGGCGGCCGTACGGGAGGGCCGTGCCGGACTGGTCGCGGTGGAGGAGCACTTCCAGCAGACGGTCCGGGTGACGGGCGGGCACCTGGAGCCGGTGAGCGGCGAGGGCGCGGACCTCACGGACGGCACGGTCCGCGAGGACATCGTGGACGAGCTCGTCGAGGCGGCCCTGGACAGCGGCGCCGACGTGGTCTTCCTCCCGGACGGCTCGCTCGCCGAGCACGGAAGGATCGCGGCGGCGCTGCGCTACTGAACGGACCGGCGCGACGCCGTACCCCTCCCCCGGGCCCGCATGTCTCAGGCATGCGGGCCCGGGGCGTCGCTGGGAGACTGGGGAGGGGCCCGCCGGGCCCCGGGGCAGGTCCCGGAGAGAAGGGTGACCCCACCATGCCACGCGGATCCGATGCCAAGCGGGAGCGGCAGTATGAGCACATCAAGGAGAGCGCGCAGGAGCGCGGGGTGAGCGAGGACCGCGCCGAGGAGATCGCGGCCCGCACGGTCAACAAGGCACGCGCCCGTGCCGGTGAGTCGAGGACGGCGAGCCGTACCTCCATCGAGGACATGTCGTCCTCGCGGCGCGGCGGTCTGCGCTCCCACAGCGGGGCACAGGGGCCGACGCGCGACCAGCTCTACG
The DNA here is from genome assembly GCF_038448545.1 of Streptomyces sp. CLV115. Lineage (NCBI taxonomy): Bacteria > Bacillati > Actinomycetota > Actinomycetes > Kitasatosporales > Streptomycetaceae > Streptomyces > Streptomyces sp. CLV115. The sequence continues at coordinate 75,695 of NZ_JBCEWQ010000008.1, read as the reverse complement.
AAGAGGCGAAGAAGAAGAACATCCACGGCCGGTCGAGCATGACGAAGGCCGAGCTGGCACGCGCGGTCGGCCGCTGAGCCCCCACCGGGCGAACCGGGGCGGCCGTCAGCCGCTCCAGGTCCAGTCGGCCACCTCGGGCAGGTCCGTGCCGTGTTCGCGGATCCAGGCGTGGTGGCGGGTGCGGACGTCCGCCATCGCCTGGCGCACCGCCACGGCGCGGACGCCGAGGCCGGGTACCCGGTCGATGACGTCCATGACCAGCCGGTAGCGGTCCAGGTCGTTGCGGACCACCATGTCGAAGGGCGTCGTGGTGGTGCCCTCCTCCTTGTAGCCCCGCACATGAAGCTGATCGTGACCCGCGCGCCGGTAGGCGAGCCGGTGGATCAGCCAGGGGTAGCCGTGGTACGCGAAGATCACGGGGGTGTCCCTGGTGAACACCGCGTCGTACTCGGAGTCCGGCATCCCGTGCGGATGCTCCTCGCGGGGCAGCAGCCGCGTCATGTCGACCACGTTGACCACGCGTACCGCCAGTTCCGGCAGGTGGGTGCGGAGCAGGTCGGCGGCGGCCAGTGTCTCCAGCGTGGGTACGTCGCCGGCGCAGGCGAGCACCACGTCGGGTGCGCGGCTGCCGTCCTCCGTGCCCGCCCATTCCCACACACCGGCGCCGCGGGCGCAGTGCGCGCGGGCCTGGTCGAGGGTGAGCCAGTCGAAGGACGGCTGTTTGCCGGCCACGATCACATTGACGTAGTCGCGGCTGCGCAGCGCGTGGTCGGCGACGGAGAGCAGGGTGTTGGCGTCCGGCGGCAGGTAGACCCGTACGACCTCGGGGCTCTTGTTGAGGATGTGGTCGACGAAACCCGGGTCCTGGTGGGAGAAGCCGTTGTGGTCCTGGCGCCAGACGTGCGAGGTGAGGAGGTAGTTGAGCGAGGCGATGGGGCGGCGCCAGGCCAGCCGGCGGGAGGTCCTGAGCCATTTGATGTGCTGGTTGACCATCGAGTCGACGATGTGGGCGAACGCCTCGTAGCAGGAGAAGAGGCCGTGCCGGCCGGTGAGGAGGTAGCCCTCCAGCCAGCCCTGGCACAGGTGCTCGGAGAGCACCTCCATGACGCGTCCGTCGCGGGCGAGGTGCTCGTCGGTCGGCAGCGTCCGTTCCTGCCAGGCCTTGGCGGTGGCGTCGTAGAGGTCGTCGAGCCGGTTCGAGGCGGTTTCGTCGGGGCCCACGACGCGGAAGTCGCGGCGCTCGGCGGTGGCGGCCATGACGGCCTCCAGCAGACCGCCGAGCACCCGGGTCGGCTCGTGCAGCACGGTGCCGGGCCTGTCGACCCGGACGGCGTGGTCGTCCAGCGGCGGGATCGGCAGATCGCGCAGGAGCAGACCGCCGTTGGCGTACGGGGTCGAGCCGAGCCGGGCGTCGCCCTCGGGTACACAGGCGAGTACCTGGGGGCTGGGCCGCCCGGACGCGTCGAAGAGCTCCTCGGGCCGGTAGGAGCGCATCCACTCCTCCAGCTGCCGCAGATGCTCCTGGTCGTCCCGGACGCCGGGCAGCGGGACCTGGTGGGCGCGCCAGGTGCCTTCGACGGGCACCCCGTCGACCTCGGCCGGGCCGGTCCAGCCCTTGGGGGTGCGCAGCACGATCATCGGCCAGTGCGGGCGGCGGGTGTCGCCGCCGGTGCGGGCGGCCGCCTGGAGTTCCCGGATCCGGTCGACGGCCAGGTCCATCGCGGCGGCCATCGCCCGGTGGACGCCGATCGGCTCGTCGCCGCCGACGTACAGCGGGTCGTGGCCGTAGCCGCGCAGCAGGGCGTCGAGCTCCGTCTCGGGGAGGCGGGCGAGCACGGTCGGGTTGGCGATCTTGTACCCGTTGAGGTGGAGGATCGGGAGGACGGCACCGTCGTGCACCGGGTCGAGGAACTTGTTGGAGTGCCAGGACGCGGCGAGCGGTCCGGTCTCGGCCTCGCCGTCGCCGACGACGCAGGTGACGATCAGCCCGGGGTGGTCCAGGGCGGCCCCGTAGGCGTGGGTGAGGGCGTAGCCGAGCTCGCCGCCCTCGTGGATGGAGCCGGGTGTCTCGGGTGCCACATGGCTGGGCACCCCGCCGGGGAAGGAGAACTGTTCGAACAGCAGTCCCATGCCTTCGGCGTCGCGGGTGACGTCCGGGTACGTCTCCGAGTAGCTGCCCTCCAGCCAGGAGTTGGCGAGGACGGCGGGGCCGCCGTGGCCGGGGCCCCAGACGCAGAGGCCCTGGACTCCGCGCGAGCGGATGACGCGGTTGAGGTGGGTGTGGACCAGGTTCAGTCCGGGGGAGGTGCCCCAGTGGCCGAGCAGGCGCGGCTTGATGTGCTCCCGGGCCAGCGGCCGGGTCAGGAGCGGGTTGGCCATCAGGTAGATCTGGCCGACGGTCAGGTAGTTGGCGGCCCGCCAGTGTGCGTCGAGTGCCGCGACCTCTTCGTCGGACAGGCCGGTCGGGCCGGAAGCGGCCGCCGGGCCGGGGGCGTTGCTCATCGTGTCTCCAGACGGGAGGCTTCGGGGCGCCGGGCAGGTCCTGGGGCCTCAGGGGCCGACGGGCTCGGGGCCGTACCAGACCGTGGTCGCGTTGCAGAATGCGCGGATGCCCTGCCCGGCGAGTTCGCGCCCGTAGCCGGAGCGCTTCACACCGCCGAAGGGCAGTGCGGGATGGGACGCCGTCATGCCGTTGAAGAAGACACCGCCCGCCTCCAGGTCGCGTACGCAGCGGCGTGCCTCGTCCGCGTCACGGGTCCATACGTTGGAGCTGAGGCCGAAGGGGCTGTCGTTGGCGAGTGCCACGGCTTCGTCCAGGCCGTCGACCCGGTAGAGGGAAGCGACGGGGCCGAAGGTCTCCTCGTGGTGGATGCGCATGGCGGGGGTGATCCCGGCGAGGACCGTGGGGGCGTAGAACCAGCCGCGCGCCAGTTCCGGGGCGAGTCCGGCGGGCCTGTCCCCTCCGCACAGTGCCCGCGCGCCCTGCCGTACCGCGTCCTCCACCAGCTCTTCCAGGTCGGTGCGGCCCTGTTCGCTGGCGAGGGGCCCCACGTCGGTGGACTCCTGCATGGGGTCGCCGACCGTCAGGTTGCTCATGCCCACGGTGAACCGTTCGGCGAACTCCTCGTACACCTCGGTGTGCACGATGAACCGTTTGGCGGCGATGCAGGACTGCCCGTTGTTCTGCACCCGGGCGGTCACGGCGGTGCGGGCGGCCCTGGCGACGTCCGCGGACGGCATGACGAGGTACGGGTCGCTGCCGCCCAGTTCCAGGACGGTGTGCTTCACCTCGTCGCCGGCGATCGACGCGACCGAGCGGCCGGCCGGCTCACTGCCGGTGAGGGTGGCCGCGGCGACCCGGCGGTCACGCAGGATCGCCTCGACCGCGCCCGATCCCACCAGCAGGCTCTGGAAGCAGCCCGCCGGGTATCCGGCCCGGCGGAACAGGCCCTCCAGATACATCGCCGTCTGCGGGACGTTGGAGGCGTGCTTGAGCAGGCCGACGTTGCCCGCCATGAGGGCCGGGGCGGCGAACCGTACGACCTGCCAGAGCGGGAAGTTCCACGGCATCACGGCGAGCACGGGACCGAGCGGGCGGTAGTGGACGTAGGCACGTGAGGCGCCGGAGTCCGCCACGTCGGCCGGGGACGGGTGCCGGTCGGCGAGGAGTTCCTCCGCGTGCGCCGCGTACCAGCGCATCGCCTTGGCGCATTTGGCGGCCTCCGCACGGGCCGCCTTGACGGGTTTGCCCATTTCGATGGTCATGGTGCGCGCGATGTCCTGCTGGTCCTCGTCGAGCAGCCCGGCGGCCTGGTTCAGCAGCCGGGCACGTTCGGCGAACCCGGTGGTGCGGTAGTGCCCGTAAGCGGTGGCGGCGGCTTCGAGCCGCTGCTCGATCCCCGCGTCGTCGAGCGCTTCGAATCTTCTGAGGGTTTCGCCGTTCGCGGGATTGACCGTCGCGATGGGCATGGCCGTGTCCTCCTTGCCTCGGTCCTTCGACCGTGCCGTGCCGTACGCCGCGCCGCAACGCGGGCCCCGCCGGGGCGGACACCCGACCGGCGCGGTCCGTGCGTGCGGGGTGCACGTCGTCCGCGCCGGGGGGGGGTCGTCCAGCGGGTGCGACCGGCGGCGGCGCCGTCCCGGCTCAGACGAGAGCGGGGTCGGATGCCGTCGTGGGCTCGGGGGCAGGGACGGGGGCGGCGGCCTCGACGGGCGGGCGCCGGAACTCGCGCACGCCGGGCAGCGGCGGGAGACGCACCAGGTCGACGCTGTACGGCTCCTTGGCGTACCGGGTGAACCAGACGACCTTGCCCTCGGCCGTGCGGCAGGTGCCCCAGCTGTCGCTCAGGGCCATGACCCGGCTCAGGCCACCGCCGCCGTTGCTGAGCAGCCGCGGCATCTCGGAGCCGTTGTCGGCGACGGAGACCGTGAGATGCCGCCCGGACCAGCGGAGTTCGACGACGCAGTTGTTGTCGTCACCGACATGCCGATGGACATTGGTCAGCAGCTCCTCCACACCACGGCACACCGGCCGGATATGGAGGTCGAGACTCCAGTGGCGGAGGTGCGCAGCGATTATTCGTCGCAGCTGGGACACACGGTCTGCCGAAACCTGGAGTTCGACCAGGTAGTGCCGGTCGAGTGGAACGGTCATCGTCGAGGCTCCTCACATCGAGGCCCACTGGCTTCGCCCCGTTGAACCAACGACCCCCGAACACGAAGAGTGAGCAGATGTCACTTCTGGGTCACTCATCAGAGTGGCCCGACGGAGGCGGTCCCGCAACACAAGGAACACCCGACCGGCCCTGGCACGGGAGGCCGCCCGGGTCACAGGAGGTACGGCAGCAGGGTGTCCGGGGTGAGCGGGAGGCTGCGCAGCCTGATGCCGGTGGCGTGCCGGACGGCGTTGCCGACGGCCGCCGCGGCGCCGACGATGCCGATCTCGCCGATGCCCTTGCTGCCCATCGGGTTGAGGTGCGGATCCTCCTCGTCGAGCCAGTGCGCCTCGATCTCCCGCACATCGGCGCAGGCCGGCACGTGGTAGGAGGCGAGATCGCACTCGGTGTAGTCCCCGAAGACGGGGTCCATGGTGGAGGCCTCGGTCAGTGCCATGCCGATCCCCATGGTCATGCCGCCGATGAACTGGGAGCGGGCGGTACGGGAGTTGAGGATGCGTCCGGCGGCGAAGACGCCGAGCATCCGGCGCATCCGCACCTCTCCCGTCCGCGAGTGCACGGCGACTTCGGCGAAGTGTGCGCCGAACGCGTGGCGTGCGTAGGGGGATTGCCCGGCGGTCTCCTGCTGGGTGTCGGCGGTGACGGTGAGCCCCTCGGCGGGGACCGGGCCGGTGCGCTCGCGCAGCTGCCGCAGCAGCAGGGTGCACGCCTTGTGCACGGACCAGCCCCAGGAGGCGGTGCCGGACGATCCGCCCGCCAGCGGCGCGTCGGGCAAATCGCTGCTGCCGATGTCGATCCGGACGTTGTCCACGGGGGTGGCCAGGACGTCGGCGGCGATCTGCGCGAGCACGGTACGGGCTCCGGTGCCGATGTCGGTGGCGTTGACCCGGACACGGTACGAGCCGTCGGCGGCCGCGTGCGCCGAGGCGCTGGAGGCGGCGATGTAGACGGGGTAGGTGGCGGCGGCGACGCCCGTGCCGAGCAGCAGTGGTCCCTCCTCCCGGCTCGCGGGGCGCGGATCGCGGTCGTACCAGCCGAAGCGCGCGGCGCCCTTCTCCAGGCAGGCGGCCAGGCCGCGGCTGCTGAACGCGCGCCCGGAGTCCGGTTCGACGGCCGGGTCGTTGCGGATGCGCAGTTCGACGGGGTCCATGCCGAGGGCCGAGGCGAGTTCGTCCATCGCTGATTCGAGCGCGTACATGCCCGGGGCCTCCCCCGGTGCGCGCATCCAGGAGGGGCTCGGCACGTCCAGGGCGACCACTCGGTGGGTGGTGCGGCTGCCGGCGGAACCGTACATGATCCGGGTCGGTACGGCCGCCTGCTCCACGAACTCCTTGATGGTGGAGGTGTGGGTGATGCTCTCGTGGTCGATCGCGGTCAGGATGCCGTCGAGATCGGCGCCGAGCCGGATGTGCTGGATGGTGGGGGCGCGATGGCCGGCCACGGCGGCCAGCTGGCGACGGGGCAGTGCGATCTTGACGGGGCGGCCGGTGTGGCGTGCGGCCATGGCGGCCAGGACGGTCTGCGGGCGCGGGGTGCCCTTGGACCCGAAGCCGCCGCCGACGTGTTCGGAGACGGCGGTGATCTGCTGCGGCCTCAGTCCGAAGGCGGTGGCGAGGCTGTCGCGGACGGTGGTGGAACCCTGGCTGGAGTCGTGGACGGTCAGATGTCCGTCGTCGTCCCACCGCGCCGTCGTGGCGTGCGGCTCCATGGGGTGGTTGTGCAGCGCCCCGACGGAGTAGGTGACGTCGACCTGTACCGGTGATGTGAGGAAGGCCCGGTCGGTGTCGCCGCGTTCCCGGACGGCGGGGTAGCCGCCGTTGACGATCTCCGGGGTGTAGAGGCCGGGGTGGTCCTCGGTCAGCAGGACGTCGTGCCCGTCGGCCTCGTACGTGATCCGCAGTGCCTCGGCCCCGGCGCGGGCGCCCTCCGGGGTCTCGGCCACCACGAGCGCGACGGGCCAGCCCCGGTGCGGTACCCGGTCGTTCTGGAGGACGGCGAGGATGGGGTCGTCGGGCTCCTTCAGCCGGGGCGCGTTGTGGTGGGTGAGCACGGCGTGCACGCCCGGCAGGGCCAGCGCCTCGTCCGCGTGGACGGCGCCGACGCGGCCGCGGGCGATCGTGGCGGGGACGGGCCGGCCGTACAGGCACCCCGGCGGGGTGTGCTCGGCGGCGTAGCGGGCGGTGCCCGTGACCTTGTCCCGGCCCTCGCGGCGGCCGACGGGGGTGCCCAGTGGTGACGGGGCCTGGCTCATGACGGGTTCCTCACGGCGGGGGCGGCGTTGGTGCGGTTGCCCGGTTGCCGGTGGCCGGCGCCGGGGCGGTGCGGTCAGCTGTCGGCGGCGAGTTCGGTGAGCGCGTCGACGGCCAGGTTGCGGGCGAGGCCCACCTTGAAGGCGTTCTCGCGCAGCGGGCGGGCCGCGGCGAGTTCGGCGTCCACCGCCCGTTCGAAGGTGCCCTCGGTGGCCGGTGCTCCCCGGAGCAGGTCCTCGGCGACCCGGGCGCGCCAGGGCCGGTGGGCGAGCCCGCCGAAGGCCAGCGCGGCGTACTCGATCCGGCCGCCCCGGACGCTCAGTACGGCGGCGACGGACGCGAGGGCGAAGGCGAAGGAGGCGCGGTCGCGGGCCTTGCGGTAGAGGGAGGCGGCGCCTTCCGGGCGCGGTGGCAGGACCAGCTCGGTGATGAGTTCGCCCGGCCGGATCTCGGTGTCCCGGTCGGGGGTGTCGCCCGGCAGGCGGTGGAATCCGGTGGCGGGCACGGTCCGCCCGCCGTCCGGTCCGTGCAGGTGGACGGTGGCGTCGAGGGCGGACAGGGCGACGGCCATGTCGGACGGGTGGGTGGCGACGCAGTGCGTGGAGTGGCCGAGCACGGCGAGGTCGCGCAGGGTGCTGTCGAGGGCGGGGCAGCCGGTGCCGGGTTCCCGTTTGTTGCACGGCTTGGAGGTGTCCTGGAAGTACGCGCAGCGGGTGCGTTGCAGCAGGTTCCCGCCGGTCGTGGCGGTGTTGCGGAGCTGCCCGGAGGCGCCGGACAGCAGCGCCCGGGACAGGGCGGGGTAGCGGGTGCGTACGGCGGGATGGGCGGCCAGGGCGCTGTTGCGTACGGTCGCGCCGATCCGCAGGCCGCCGTCCTCGGTGTCGGCCACGTGGTCCAGTGGCAGTCGGCTGATGTCGATGAGCCGGTCCGGCGCGGCCACGCCGAGCTTCATCAGATCGACGAGGTTGGTGCCGCCGCCGAGGAACATGGCGCCGGGGTGTGCGGCGTGTTCGCGTACCGCTTCTTCGGCGGACCGGGCGCGGAGATAGCCGAAGGGTTTCACAGCGCCACGTCCTCGATCGCCTCGACGATGCGGGGGTAGGCGCCGCAGCGGCACAGGTTGCCGCTCATCCGCTCACGGATCTCGTCGGCGTCGAGCGCCGCCGGGGCGGACACGGGCGCCCTGCGGTCGGTGGCGTGGGACGGGAAGCCGTCCGCCGCCTCGCCGAGCATGCCGACGGCCGAGCAGATCTGGCCGGGGGTGCAGTAGCCGCACTGCAGGGCGTCGCGGTCCAGGAAGGCTTCCTGGAGGGGGTGGAGCCGGTCGCCGTCGGCGAGGCCCTCGACGGTGGTGACGGCGGCGCCGTCGTGGGCGACGGCGAGCAGCAGGCAGCTGTTGGCGCGCCGGCCGTCGACGATGACGGTGCACGCCCCGCACTGTCCGTGGTCGCAGCCCTTCTTCGCGCCGGTGAGACCGAGGTGCTCGCGCAGGGCGTCCAGGACGGTGGTGCGGTGATCGAGGGTGAGCGTCCGCTCGGTTCCATTGATCTGCAGTGTCAGGGTGGAACGGTCACCGGTTGCTCCCGGCTGTTGCGCACCGTCGTCCCGCCCGCGAGAGGGTTCCACGCTCCCACACCTTTCAGAGGTGGCCTTTTGTCCGTTTTCTACCAGACGCGCGTGAGCTCCCCGTGCCATTACTCCGCCACCGGGCCGCGCCCTGCCGGACTGTCGGCCCATCGGTCTACCGGTTCGCCAGCCGCAGCCGCACCTCTTCCTCCTGGTCGCCGGAGACGGTCCCGACGACCGTCACGTCGAAGGCGTGCGCCAGGCTCTGCCGGAGCCGTTCCACCGCCCAGTAGCCGCCCTGGACGTCGACGCTCACAGGCGCGCCGAGGGCCACCGGTCCGGAGACCACCCTCGCCTCGACGACGTCGACGGTGACCACCCACGCGGTGGGGCGCTTCCCGGCGAGGTGCTGCGGTACGTCGACCGAGGCCCGGTCGGTGGTGAACGCGGCCCGCAACACGTCGAAGACCATCCGCGCGTCGGCCTTGTCGCACCCGCTGATGACGACCGAGACCTCCTGCCCGTACTCGCTCTCCTGTGTCCGCTTCTCCTTGATGGTGTTCACCGCGGTTCCTTCCGCTCGGTGCCCCCGGGGCGCTTCGGGGATGTCTCCAGGCTCACCCCGCGGCAGGGCGACGGCGACACGAGACCACCGGGATGCGAACGGGCCACGCCTCTTCGGAGCGAAACGCTTTTAGGGTCATATCCACTTAAAATATGAATTCATGGCAATTATCGCGTGAGGGATCTGCCGCGGGGTATCCGGCAAGCATGGACGTTTCGAGCACAGACCTGACTTCACTGGCTCTCGTTCTCGCCGACGGGCGGGGCGCGACCGGGTCGGTGATGGGCATTGTCGGAGTGGTTCTGGTGGCCGTGCTGATCGGCGCGGTCTGGCTGGGGAGGCGGCGCCGGGCACAGGAGCTGCCACCGCCCAGACCCGAGGAGCAGCCACCGCGGCCGGACCACCGCAGCCACATCGAGGAACGCGATGTGCACGGCGACGACCACTTCCCGCCCGACCGCCGGGGCCTTTCGCCGTACGAACTCGGTGACCACGGGAACGAGCCCATCCCCCGCGAGCCCGACGAGCAGCGCGACTGACACCGCGAGGCTCCCGGCACCGGTCCGTGGTGGGGGCGTCGCGTGTTGCGGAGGTGGCTGCCTCCGGTGAGGCTGGTGTGGGCCCGGCGGCCACGGGCGTACCCGCACCTCAGAACCAATGAAGGCAGTAGGACCATGACCGGAAGCCACCCGGGGAAGGCGCCGACACCAGCGCCGCTGACCGGAGCCGCCGCGCCCTGCTGGGTCAATCTCATGACCCGCGACCTGCGGGCGGCGCAGGAGTTCTACGGTGCCGTGCTGGGGTGGACGTTCCGTCCGGGCAGGCTGGGGCAGGAGTTCTCGGTCGCGCGCCGGCACGACGTACCGGTCGCCGGCATCGGCGCGGTGGCGACCGCCTACCGGGTGGCCGTGGTGTGGACGCCCTACTTCGCCGTCACCGACGCCGATGCGGCCGCCTCACGCATCCGTGAGCGCAGCGGCACCGTCGCAGTGGGCCCGATGGCACTCGGCAAGGGGCGCGGGGCGCTCGCGGCGGACCGGGACGGTGCGGTGTTCGGGATCTGGCAGCGGACCGAGCCCGCGACCTCGCCGCCCGCGCCGGACGACCATTCGCACGCCTGGCTGCGGCTGCACACCAGGAACGCCTTCGACGCCGCGATCTTCTACGGCCAGGTGCTCGGCTGGGAGAGCGGGCGCCCGGGGTGCTGCGAGGTGTCGTACGAGAAGGACGAGGTCATCGTCGAGTGCGACGGGCGCCGGCTGGTCCGGATCAGTTCCGGCGCGGTGGAGGCGGCGCCCGATCCACTGGTCCGCCCGCACTGGCAGGTGTATTTCCCGGTCGGCGACGTGGCGGCCACCGTCGCGGCCGCGCGGGAGCACGGCGGGAGCCTGGTCGAGCAGCGGTCGCAGGCTCAGGGCACGGCGGCGACGCTGCTGGACCCGGACGGCGGCCTCTTCACGGTCACGGACGTCCGGGGCCTCACCGGGGACGGTCCCGGCTGACCGCACCGTCCGCCCGCCCCGGCGGCGCCCGGTCATCTGTCACGCGTGGACGAGGAGCGGGCCAGCGCCCAGGCCGGGAAGACGAACCAGCAGATCAGGAACCACAGCGCCATTGCGCCGACCAGCCACAGCGCGACGGAGCTGTGCAGGGCCACCCGCAGGATGAGCAGCAGGGCGGAGCACATGGTGCAGAAGAGCAGGACGAGCCCCACCACCGTCATCCGTGACGCCCAGGTGACCGTCTGCGGTTTGAGCCGCCGCCCGGTGAGCAGCCGGTGGTACGAGACGGGGCCGATCAGGGCGGCGGCGGTGGCCGATCCCAGCACCACGGTGACCACGTAGATGGTGCGGTCGGCGTCCGAGAGCTCGGCGAAGCGGGGCTGGAAGACGACGGCGAGCAGGAAGCCGAAGAGGATCTGGACTCCGGTCTGGGCGACCCGCAGTTCCTGGAGCAGATCGGTCCACCGCCGGTCCGCCCGTTCCTCGGGCGTCTCGTCGCGGCCGTCGTCACGGCCCGGGCGGCCGCGGTCGGGGCGATGCGCTGTCGAGGTCACCGGGAGCCTCCGTCCGAATACCCGGAGTACTTCGCGTCCCCCTCCTCCCCCACCGTAACCGGTCACCGGGGAAGCGGAGACGGCCGGATCGTCCGCCCAGCCCTCGACGATCACTTCGACCTCACCTAGGATTCCCAGTACGGCATCGCGCGTCGGTCACCGGCCGGGTGAGGCGTGGAGGTGCCCGTGAGATGCCTGTTGGAGGCATTCCACAGTGTCAGTCGAGTTGAATCACACCATCATCCACTCCCGGGACAACCGGGAGTCCGCGGAGTTCCTGGCGGACATACTGGGGCTCGAAGTCGGCGAGGAATGGGGCCCGTTCATCCCGGTCTCCACCGCGAACGGAGTCACTCTGGACTTCGCGACCATTCCCGAAGCCTCGATCACCATGCAGCACTACGCCTTCCTCATCTCGGAAGGCGAGTTCGACACCGCGTACGCCCGCATCAAGGAACTCGGGGTCGCGTACTACGCGGATCCGCACCAGAAGCAGCCGGGCGAGATCAACCACAACGACGGCGGCCGGGGTCTGTACTTCACCGATCCCGCCGGTCACGGCATGGAGATCATCACGCGCCCGTACGGGGGCTTCGCCTCGTAACACCAGGCTCCGGCAAGGGGGTTCGACCGGCATCCGGGAACGGGTGCCGGCCGGGCCCCCTTCTGTCCGCCCGGTCGATCGGCAGCAGCATCTCGGGCCGGTCCCACATCACCGCGGGCGGGTCGGCGGCCATGGTGCCGGTCCGGCGGGCGCCCACGCTCCGGTAGAAGCCCTCGGCGGGCGGGTGCGAGACGATGCGGACTCCGGTGAGTCCGGCGTGCTCGGCCTCGCCGCGCAGGTGCCCGACGAGGAGCCGTCCGATGCCGAGTCCCTGCGCGGCATCGGCGACGAACATGAGGTCGAGTTCCGGCGGCGCGAGAACGAGCGAGTAGAAGCCGAGCAGCCTGTCGGTGTCGGGCTCCACGGCCGCGAAGACCCTGTGGGTCTCGATGTAGTCCGGGCCGACCCGGTATCCGTCGACCATGGCGGCGTAGTGCCCCTCGTAGGCGCGGGACGCCCTGACCAGCCGGGTGAGCCGCTTCGCGTCCCGGGCGATGGCACGCCTGATGCGTACGGACTCCGGCGGCGTCCCGCCTCCCCGGCGCGTCATGCTCGATCTCATGAAGGGAGTATTACGCATTCGGATGCCCGGCCGGACGCCCGGCACCCGCCCGTGAGCCACCGACCGGCCTCGTCGGGCACTACGACGGATCGCGCGCCGTGCGCCATTGATCGACCATGGCGTCGATGTCGAACGGCTTGAGGTTCAGCGGCGGGCCCGGTGGCGGCCGCCTGACGGCCGCCGCGATCTTCTCGTTCACCTCGGACAGCATGCGCCGCACCTCGGCCTCCGTCCGCGCCCCGGACACCGATGCGGCCACGTCCTCCGCCTGCTTGCGCAGGGCCAGGGCCGGCGGGAGCACCGAGACCCCCTCGCGCTGAAGCTTCTGCTTGATCCACCAGTTCTCGTCGTAGGGAGCCCCGATGCCGTCGAGCGGCTTCCCGAATCCCGGCAATTGCGAGATGTCGCCACGCTGCTCGGACTCCCGGATCTGCTTGTCGACCCATGATTCGAAGCTGACGCCCGCAGGCTTGCGCTCGGTCAACGTACGCCCCTCTCGGAGGATTCGTAATCCGGTCCCTTCACCATACCCAGGGGCCGAGCGGCACCGGCCCCGGCCTCCGCGCCCTGCGGCACAACACCCTTCGGCGCAGTACCACTTCGGGCCCGGGGCACGTCTCAGTGCGCGTGCCCGGCGGGCGTCCCGGCCCCGCCGTCCCGGTGCTCGCCGTCGGTGCTCCCCGGCTCCGCCACCCGGACGGTGAACGCCGCGGTGCGTACCTTGCCCTCGTGCTTGAAGTCGAGGAAGAGCCGGTACGTTCCGGCACTGGGCGCCGTCGCGGTGAAGGACACCTCCGGCCCGGGGCCGCCCTCGTTCGGGTGGACGTGCAGATAGGCGAGGTCGCCCGAGCGCAGGGCGACCAGGTGCCCGTACGCACCGAGGTAGGGCTGGAGATCGGTGACGGGACGGCCGTTCCTGCTGATGGACAGTTCGAGTTCGCCGCTCCGGCCGGCCCGGAGTTCACCGCCGAGCGCGACTCGGTAGCCGTCGACCTCGGCGGTGGTGCCCGGGGCCGGGAGAGCTGCGGGGCGGTAGGCGCCGGAGACGGCCAGATCCGCACCGAGGGTGAGGTTGCCGGCACCCGCGGCCGCCGGGGTGAAGTCGGCGAAGACCCGGTAGCCACCGGCCTCGGGCAGGTCGACGGGGGTCGACCAGGTGCCGTCGGCCGCACGGACGGGGTGCAGGTGGCGGTACTGCGTGAGGTCGGTGGAGGCGAGGATGAAATGCAGCTCCTTGCCGTGCTCACGCTGATAGGCGGTGACCTTGCGCCCGCTGTCGTCCTTGACGGCGAACCGGATCTCGGTCCGGGCCCCGGCCCGGACCGTCGGTGTCGCCAGGTCCAGGGTGTAGCCGCCCTCGGAGATCTGAAGTCCGCCGGGCGCGTGGTCCGCAGCCGGCTTCGCCCCGGCCTCCTCTCCCCCGCCGTGGCCGCCGTGCTGTTGTGCGGGGCGGTCCTCGGCGGCCACCAGCGGGCCGACACCCCTGCCCACTCCGTAGGCGGTTCCGAAGGTCGCGGCGAGCGCGGCGGCGAAGGCGGTGATCCTCAGTGCGTTGTTCATGACGGTTCCCTCCATCGGGTCGACCGGGAGGCAGCGCTTCCCGACGCCTCACAACATACCCCCTGGGGGTATCAAGTCAAGCCGGGAGCACACCATCGCCCCGCGAGCGGGCAGGAGGTTCGGCGATGAGCAGGAGGGCGGCGGGCGGACGGGAGGGTGACGGACGGGAAGGAGGACGGGCAGCGGGAGCGGGGCCGGCCGGATCACCGCCCGCCGCTCAGGCCGGCACCACCAGCCCGGCGCGCAGCCGCTCCACCGCCGCCTCGGGGATGCGCAGACCGTCGCGCACATACCCGTCGAGCCCGCCCCAGCGTTCGTCCATGGCGTCCAGCGCCGTATCGAGGTAGCGGGGGCGCACCTCGGTGATCGCGGAGGCGATCTCTGGGTCACCTCCCGCGTCGAGGAAGTCCTGCACGTACGGCGCGAAGGCGACCCGCACCACCGGATTCACCGCGAGGAACTCGGCGCGCACCACGTCGCGCGACGCGCCGAGCATCATCAGGAGCAGGGCAGCGGCCCAGCCGGTCCGGTCCTTGCCCGCCGTGCAGTGGAAGAGCACCGGGCGGGCACGGTCGTCGGCTACGGTCTCGACGAAGGCCCGGTAGGCGGCGGACGCGCCCGGCGAGAGCACCATCTGCCGGTAGGTGTCCGCGAACAGCCCTGCCGCCTTTCCGCCGCCGAGCATCCGGTCCGCGGCGACGGGGTCGGCGAGCAGGGCGCGCAGCCGGGCGGGCGCCACACCCGGGTTGTCCCCCAGCACATCGGCGACGAACAGCCGCGCGCCCTGCGGCAGCCGGTCCGGGGCCGCGGCCCGCTCGTCGGCGGTCCGCAGATCGACGACGGTACGGATGCCGAGCGTGGACATCCGGGAGTCCTGCGCCGCGTCGAGCCCGCTGAGCTGCCCGGACCGCAGCACGGCACCGGCACGAACCCGGCGGTCCGGACCCAGGGCGATGCCGCCCAGATCGCGCAGATTGAGGACGGTGGATGCCTGGACGGCTCTGGCGGTCTGCACGATGAACTTCCCCTTTTTCGCCCGATGCGTATCCGAATTCACTCGGCTTTGCCGGATCAAACGTCGCACGCAGCCGGGAGATCGACAAAGTAAAACGCCGATGAACGCCGTTTGGGGGCACGTGCAGAGATAACGGAAATGTGAAATCGCAACCGCTCTCACCCCAGGTCAGGGGCGCACCACACCAATAGCGGCATGTTCCTTGAATACCCGCTCCTGAATTCCGGGACCGGAGTTTCGTTTCCCGCCGGAGAACGGAGCGGGGCGGCACGGCCTTCGCCGGGGGACGGAATCCGCGCGTTCAGAGCACGACGACGGTGACCTCGGTCGCCTTGACACTCGTCCATACGGCGGCGCCCTCCACGAGGCCCAGCTCGGTCGCCGCCTCGGGGGTGATCTCGGCAACCAGGTCCGGCGCCTCGGCGGAGGCGATCACCACCCGGAGTCGGCTGCCGACGGCGGTGAGCTCGCGCACCGTTCCGGGCCAGATGTTGCGGGGGCTGCCGCCGGGCCTGTCGTGGTGCACGGAGACCGCTTCGGGCGCGATGATCGCCAGGGCCGCCGTCCCCTCGGCGAGCGTGTCCGCGACGACCAGCCGGCCGCCGCCCGCGAGGGCCAGCGTGCCGTCGGGCGCGGCGGTGCCGGGCCAGGCGTTGCGGCCGAGCATCCGGGCGACCCACGGCGAGCGGGGATGCCGGGTGACCTCGGCCGGCGGTGCGTCCTGGAGGGTGCGGCCCTCGTCGAGCACCAGCACCCGGTCGGCCAGTGAGACCGCTTCGACGGGGTCGTGGGTGACGATCAGACAGACGCCGCCGAACCCGGCGAGGTGGGTGCGCAGGGTGTGCCGGACATGGGCGCGGGTGGTCTGGTCGAGGGCGGCGAGCGGCTCGTCGAGCAGCAGCAGCCAGGGGCGGGCGGCGAGCGCCCTGGCCAGTGCCACGCGCTGGGCCTGGCCGCCGGAGAGCTGGGCGGGCCTGCGGTGGGCGAGGTGTCCGACGCCCAGCCGGTCGAGCCACTGCTGTGCCTCTCGCCGGGCCTCGGCGCGGGGGACGCCGTGGGCGCGGAGCCCGTACGCCGTGTTCGTCAGCGCGCTCAGGTGCGGGAAGAGCGCGCCGTCCTGCGGCACCCAGGCGACCTGACGCCGGTGCGGGGGCAGTTCGGTGACGTCGGTGTCGCCGAGGCGCAGCCGGGCCCGGGCGCGCGAGGTCAGGCCGAGGAGCGCCCGCAGCAGGGTCGTCTTGCCCGCGCCGTTGGGGCCGACGACGGCGATCGTGGTGCCGGGCGCCGCTTCGAGGGTCAGCCGGTCGAAGCCGGTGACCTCGGCGTGCAGCGCGCGTCGTTCCTGCGGGGCGGGGGGCGTCTCCCGGTCCGTACGCAATGCCGTGTCCGCAACGGCCGTGTCGTCCGCCGGGGGCTGCGCGCCGCGTGCGCGGTCGCGCGGTGTTCCGGTCCAGCGACCGCGCAGTGTGATCAGTACGGCCATGGCGATGGCGAGCAGCAGCAGTGATACGGAGGTGGCGGCCTCCGGGGAGTCCTGGAGGAGCAGGTAGACCTGGAGCGGAAGCGTCTGGGTGGTGCCCGGCAGATTGCCGGCGAAGGTGATGGTGGCGCCGAATTCGCCGAGCGCGCGCGCCCAGGTGAGGGCGGCCCCGGCGGCGAGCCCGGGGGCGACCATCGGGAGGGTGACGGTGAAGAAGACCCGGACCGGTGAGGCTCCGAGGGAGGCCGCCGTCTCCTCGTACGCGGGGCGCAGTCCGGCCAGTGCGCCTTCGAGGCTGATCACGAGGAACGGCATCGCGACGAAGGTCGCCGCGACCACCGCCCCCGAGGTGTGGAAGGGCAGCGTGATCCCGAAGGTGTTCTCCAGCCAGGGGCCGAGCAGCCCCCGGCGGCCGAAGCCGAGGAGGAGCGCCACCCCTCCGACGGTGGGCGGCAGCACCATCGGGAGCAGGACCAGTGAGCGTACGAACGCCTTGCCGGGAAAGTCCGTCCGGGCCAGCAGCCAGGCCAGCGGCACTCCGAGCAGCAGGGAGAGGCCCAGCGCCCAGAAGGAGACCAGCAGGGAGAGCCTGAGCGCCTGGGTGACTCCCGGGCTGGTCAGATGGGTGCCGAGGTCGGCCCAGGACGTACGGGCCAGAATGCCGATCAGCGGGATCAGCAGGAACGCGACGGCGAGCAGCGCGGGGATCGCCAGGGCGACGGGTGTGCGCACGCCGGGCACCCGGCTGCGGAGGGCTCTCATCGGAGGTTCCCGGAATCGGTCGGTTCGGGCAGGCTCGCTCGCGTTCCCCGGCCGGAGGTCCGGCGAGGCAGGAGGTCCTGTCCGGCCGGACAGGACCTCCCGGGACGGAGCGACTAGGGCTGCTGGAAGCCCGCCGACTGCAGGATCTTCTGCGCCTGCGGCGTACTCAGCCATTTCACGAACGCCGTGGCGGCCCCGGTGTTCTTGGACTGCCGCAGGGTGGCGGCCGGGTAGGAGGCCACGGCGTTCTGCGCGTCCGGGATGTCGACGGCGTCGACCTTGTCGGTGGCCGTCGCGGCGTCGGTCCGGTAGACGATGCCCGCGTCGGCCTCGCCCAGTTCGACCTTGCTGAGGACCGCGCGCACGTTGGGCTCCTGGGAGACCGGCTTGACGGTGAGCTTCTGGGCGTCGAGGACCTGCTTGCTGTAGCGGCCGACCGGCACCTCGGGCGCGGCCAGGACGACCTTGAGCTCGGGGTCGGTCAGATCCTTCAGGCCCTGGATCTTCTCCGGGTTGCCCTCGCGGGTGGCGATGACGAGGCGGTTCTTGGCGATGACGACGGGCGTCGCCGTGTCGGACTTCAGCCCGTCCATCGTCTTGGTGTCGGCGGTGACGAGGGCGTCGGCGGGCGCGCCCTGCTTCACCTGGGCCGCGAGTTCCTGGGAGCCGGCGAAGGAGAACGTCACCTTCGTGCCCGGGTGCTCCTTCTCGTACGCGGCGCCCGCGGTCTTGAACACATCGGTGAGCGAGGCGGCGGCCAGCACGGTCAGCCGGGTGCCGGACGGCGCCGACTTCCCGCCGGACTCCTTCTTGCCGTCGTCGCTGCCGCCGCACGCGGCGAGCGGGAACAGCAGTGCGGCGGTGATGACCGCGGCGGCGGCGCGCCGCCCGGTGAGGGTGGTCGACATATGGTCCGGTGACTCCTTGAAGTTGATGCGTGCCCTGGTGACGTGCCGTCAGACGCGGTCGATGTGCACGCTGGTGGACTTCACGCGAGCGGTGGCCTGCATGCCGACCTCCAGCCCCAGTTCCTCGACGGCCTCCCGGGTGAGCAGTGACACCAGCCGGTGCGGGCCCGCCTGGATCTCGACCTGGGCCGCGACGTCGCCGAGCTTCACCGCGGTGACGATGCCCGGGAAGGCGTTGCGGGCCGAGGTGTACGAGGCGTCCTCCTCGCCGCCCCCGCCCTGGCCGACCTCGATGGAGAAGGCGGCCAGGTCACGGCCGTCGATGAGCCTGCGGCCGCTCTCGTCGCGGTGGGTGGCGACCCTCCCGGCGTCCGCCCAGCGGCGGGCCGTGTCGGGGCTGACCCCCAGCAGACGCGCCGCCTGGCCGATTGTGTAGGACTGCATGTGCGACAAGATATTCGAATCGTCCTCGCAGCTGCAATCCATCTGGGTGATCTGTGGAGCAAATGCCAGGGGCGTTGGAGGAATCACCAAGCACCGGGGCCGGGTGGCGGCGAGGGCCGGCTACGCGACGGTGGGTGAAGGATCAAGTGCGCTCGGAGAGGGCAAGGTCACAAGCGGAACCCATGCTCGGCTCAAGCGCCCTGACCTAGCATCTGGGCATGACGGTCCTGCCAGCCGACGGGCTTTCGTTGGCCGCCGAGTTCCCCGCCCCCGCCCATGAGCACTGGCAACACCTCGTCGAAGGTGTGCTGCGCAAGTCGGGCAAGGAGGCTGCGGGTCCGGCCGCCGAGGAAGCACTGTCCACCACGGTCGAGGACGGGCTCATCACCCGCCCTCTCTACACCTCGCGCGACAGCGCGCCCGATGCCGGATACCCGGGCTTCGCCCCCTTCACCCGCGGCAGCAAGGCCGAGGGCAACGTGGCGGGCGGCTGGGACGTACGGCAGCGGCACAGCCTCACCGATCCCGCGCGCCTCAACGAGTCGCTGCTCGCCGATCTGGAGAACGGTGTCACCTCGCTGTGGCTGACCGTGGGCGGTGCCACGGGTGTTCCGGTGTCCGCGCTGGCGGGGGCCCTGGACGGCGTCTACCTCGATCTGGCTCCCGTGGTGCTCGACGCGGGCGGGGAGACCGATGCCGCGGCCACGGAGCTGCTGCGGATCTGCGCCGAGCGGGGCATCGACCCGCGGAGCCTGCGCGGCAACCTCGGTGCGGACCCGTTCGGGCAGGCCGCCCGCAGCGGCACCGGGCCCGATCTGTCGGCCGCCGTCCCCTGGGCCCGGCGGTGTGCCCGCGAGTTCCCCGGACTGCGGGCGCTGGCCGTCGACGCCCTGCCGTACCACGAGGCGGGCGGTTCGGCCGCCGAGGAGCTGGGCGCCTCGCTGGCGACCGGTGTCGCCCTGCTGCGGGAGCTGACCGGGGCCGGGCTGTCCGTCGAAGAAGCCTGCGGGCAGCTGGAGTTCCGGTACGCGGCGACCGCCGACCAGTTCCTGACCATCGCCAAGCTGCGGGCCGCGCGCCGGCTGTGGTCCCGGGTGGCGGAGGTGTGCGGGGCCGCCGGAGCCGGGGCGCAGCGCCAGCACGCGGTGACGTCCTCGGTGATGATGACGCGGCGCGATCCGTGGGTGAACATGCTGCGCACGACGCTGGCCTGCATGGGGGCGGGGGTCGGCGGCGCCGACTCCGTCACCGTGCTGCCGTTCGATCACGCGCTGGGCCTGCCGGACGCGTTCGCCCGGCGCATCGCCCGTAACACGTCGACGATCCTGCTGGAGGAGTCGCACCTGGCCCGGGTGATCGACCCGGCGGGCGGCTCCTGGTACGTGGAGCGGCTCACCACCGAACTCGCCGACGCCGCCTGGTCCTTCTTCCAGGAGATCGAGCGGTCGGGCGGTCAGGCCGCCGCGCTGGGCTCGGGCATGATCGGCGAGCGGCTCGCGGCCACCTGGGCGGCACGCAGCAAGGACCTGGCCCGTCGCAAGGAGCCGATCACCGGGGTGAGCGAGTTCCCGCAGCTGGCGGAGCGGCCGGTGGAGCGCGAGCCGGCCCCGTGCGGACCGGCCGCGGCACCGGGCGGTCTGCCCAGGGTCCGCCGTGACGAGGCGTTCGAGGCGCTGCGCGCCCGTTCGGACGCGCATCTCGCGGCGACCGGGCAGCGGCCCAGGGTCTTCCTCGCCGCGCTCGGCCCCGCCGCCGCGCACACCGCGCGGGCTTCGTTCGCCGCCAATCTCTTCCAGGCGGGCGGCATCGAACCGGTCCACGACCCGGTCTCCGTCGACGCCGCCACGGCCGCCGGCGCGCTCGGGGCGAGCGGCGCCACCGTGGCGTGCCTGTGTTCCAGCGACGCGCTCTACGCCGAGCAGGCCGAGGCGGTCGCCGGGGCGCTGCGTTCGGCGGGCGCCGAGCGGGTGTTCCTGGCCGGCCGGCCCGGCGAGTACGCCGGTGTCGACGAGTACGTTTTCGCGGGCTCCGATGTGGTGACCGTGCTCTCCTCCCTCCTCGACCGTATGGATGTGGCGTAATGCGTATCCCCGACTTCTCCGGCATCGAGCTCGGTCCGGGCGGCGCCGCCGAGGTCTCCGAGGAGCAGTGGCGCGCCTCGGTGAAGGAGTCCTCTGGCAGTTCCGACGGCGATCTGCTGTGGGAGACCCCGGAAGGCATCGCGGTCAAGCCGCTGTACACCGGGCACGACCTCGAAGGGCTCGACTTCCTCGGTACGTATCCGGGCATCGCCCCGTACCTGCGGGGCCCGTACCCGACGATGTACGTCAATCAGCCCTGGACGATCCGGCAGTACGCAGGGTTCTCCACCGCCGAGGAGTCCAACGCCTTCTACCGCCGCAACCTCGCCGCCGGTCAGAAGGGGCTCTCGGTCGCCTTCGACCTGCCGACCCACCGGGGTTACGACAGCGACCATCCGCGGGTGACCGGCGATGTCGGCATGGCGGGTGTGGCGATCGACTCGATCTACGACATGCGGCAGCTCTTCGACGGCATTCCGCTGGACCGGATGTCGGTGTCGATGACGATGAACGGCGCGGTGCTGCCCGTGCTCGCGCTGTACATCGTGGCCGCGGAGGAACAGGGCGTCGGGCCCGAGAAGCTGGCCGGGACCATTCAGAACGACATTCTGAAGGAGTTCATGGTCCGCAACACCTACATCTATCCGCCGAAGCCCTCGATGCGGATCATCTCCGACATCTTCGCGTACACCTCGCAGAAGATGCCGCGCTACAACTCGATCTCCATCTCCGGGTATCACATCCAGGAGGCGGGTGCGACGGCCGATCTGGAGCTGGCGTACACCCTCGCGGACGGGGTGGAGTATCTGCGGGCCGGCCGGGGCGCCGGTCTCGACGTGGACGCGTTCGCGCCCCGGCTGTCGTTCTTCTGGGCGATCGGCATGAACTTCTTCATGGAGGTCGCGAAGCTGCGGGCGGCCCGGCTGCTCTGGGCCAAGCTGGTCAAGGAGTTCGAGCCGAAGAACGCCAAGTCGCTCTCGCTGCGCACCCATTCGCAGACGTCCGGGTGGTCGCTGACCGCGCAGGACGTGTTCAACAACGTCACCCGGACCTGCGTGGAGGCGATGGCGGCCACCCAGGGGCACACCCAGTCGCTGCACACCAACGCGCTCGACGAGGCGCTCGCCCTGCCGACGGACTTCTCCGCCCGGATCGCCCGGAACACCCAGCTGCTGCTCCAGCAGGAGTCGGGTACCGGCCGGGTGATCGACCCGTGGGGCGGCAGCGCGTACGTGGAGAAGCTGACGTACGACCTGGCGCGCCGGGCCTGGCAGCACATCGAGGAGGTCGAGGCGGCGGGCGGCATGGCGCAGGCCATCGACGCGGGCATCCCCAAGCTCCGGGTGGAGGAGGCCGCGGCCCGTACCCAGGCGCGGATCGACTCCGGGCGTCAGCCGGTGATCGGGGTGAACAAGTACCGGGTGGAGAGCGACGAGCAGATCGATGTGCTGAAGGTCGACAACTCCTCGGTGCGCACCCGGCAGATCGAGAAGCTGCGCCGGCTGCGCGAGGAGCGTGACGAGGCCGCCTGCCGTGCGGCGCTGCGCGCTCTGACGGCCGCGGCCGAGCGCGACCCCGGTCCGGGGCTCGAAGGCAATCTGCTGGCGCTGGCCGTCGACGCGGCGCGTGCGATGGCGACCGTGGGCGAGATCTCGGACGCTCTGGAGAAGGTGTACGGGAGGCATGCGGGCCAGATCCGTACGATCTCCGGTGTGTACCGCAACGAGGCAGGTGAATCCCCTTCCGTGGACCGGACCCGGGCGCTGGTGGACAGGTTCGAGGAGGCCGAGGGGCGCCGTCCGCGCATCCTGGTCGCCAAGATGGGACAGGACGGCCACGACCGCGGCCAGAAGGTGATCTCGACCGCCTTCGCCGACCTGGGCTTCGACGTGGACGTCGGCCCGCTGTTCCAGACGCCGGCCGAGGTGGCACGGCAGGCGGTGGAGGCCGACGTGCACATCGTGGGCGTCTCCTCGCTGGCCGCCGGGCACCTCACGCTGGTGCCGGCGCTCCGCGAGGAGCTGGCCGCCGAGGGGCGCGAGGACATCATGGTCGTGGTGGGCGGGGTGATTCCGCCGCAGGACGTCGAGGCGCTGCACGAGGCGGGCGCGACGGCCGTGTTCCCGCCCGGCACGGTGATCCCCGATGCCGCGTACGACCTGGTGACGCGGCTCGGCGCCGCGCTCGGCCACGAGCTGTGAGCCGCTGATCCGATGGCTCCCAGGATCGACATCGACAGCTATGTGAAGGGGGTGCTCGACGGGAAGCGGGCGCACATCGCGCGCGCCATCACTCTCGTCGAGTCCACCCGCCCCGATCACCGGGTGCTGGCCCAGCAATTGCTGCGCGAGCTGCTGCCGCACTCCGGCGCGGCGCGGCGGATCGGGATCAGCGGTGTGCCCGGGGTCGGGAAGTCCACGTTCATCGACGCGCTGGGCACGATGCTCACCGGGCTCGGGCACCGGGTCGCGGTGCTGGCCGTCGACCCCTCCTCCAGCCGCACCGGCGGCTCGATCCTGGGCGACAAGACCAGGATGGAGCGGCTCGCGGTGGACCCGGCGGCGTTCGTACGCCCGTCCCCCACCGCCGGCACCCTCGGCGGGGTGGCCAAGGCGACCCGGGAGTCCATCGTGGTGATGGAGGCCGCGGGTTACGACGTGGTGCTGGTGGAGACGGTCGGTGTCGGGCAGTCGGAGACGGCGGTCGCCAACATGGTCGACACGTTTCTGCTGCTGACGCTCGCCCGGACCGGTGATCAGCTCCAGGGCATCAAGAAGGGTGTGCTGGAACTGGCGGACGCGATCGCGGTCAACAAGGCGGACGGACCGCACGAGCGGGACGCCCGCGCGGCGGCGCGCGAACTGGCGGGTGCGCTGCGGCTGATGCACCCGGTGGACGCGGCGTGGACGCCGCCGGTGCTCACGTGCAGCGCCCGTGAGTCGGCCGGTCTCGACACCCTGTGGGAACGGCTTGAGCAGCACCGCGCGCTGCTGGAGTCGACCGGGCGGCTCGCCGCGAAGCGGCGCGATCAGCAGGTCGACTGGACGTGGACGATGGTGCGGGACGAACTGCTGGAGAGTCTGCGCGGCCATCCGGAGGTGCGTGCGCTCACCCCGGGGCTGGAACAGCGGGTCCGGGACGGCGAGTTGACGGCCACGCTGGCGGCCGAGCAGATCCTGGCAGCGTTCCGGAGCGCGGCGGCGGTCCCGGCCTCCGGCGACCCGGCGGTCTGACGGTCTGACGGCCCGGGTGCACGATGCCGCCGTCCGGTGGTCCGGAACTCCCGGACCACCGGACGCTCGCAGCGCCTACAGATCGAGCTGGTACTGGACCGAGGTGTGTGTCGGCTCGTAGCCGAGCGCGTCGTTGATGTGCCGCATGTGCGTATTGCTGTCGGCGGTGTCCGTCAGCAGCGCTTCCAGGCCGGGGTGGGTCTCGTGGGCGTGGAGGACGGAGGCCGCCTTCATCCATGCTCCGAGGCCGTGTCCCCGGTGCTCGGGAAGGACTCCGGTGCCGTAGTGCTGCCCGTCGCCCGTTCCGTCGCCCGGCACGACGAGTTCCGTGAAGCCCGCGATCGTCGCGGTGGTCTCGTCGAACGCCACGACCGTGTGGAGCAGGTCACCGCGTGCGGCGACGGCCGCCGCCGCGGACCGGACCCGGTCCACGTCCCAGACGACCGTGCCGAAGTCGGTGTCGTCCATGGGCATGTCGTCCATCGCCCGGCGGGAGGCGGCGAACGTCTCCGCGAGCTCGTCGGGGACGGTGCCGCCCCAGGAGATCAGCCGGTAGCCCGGGTGCGGCTGCCCGACGGTCCGGTGCAGGGCCCGCGTGTCCGCCTTCACCAGCGGGAGCCGGACGTACGTCAGGGTCAGGACCTTGCGCAGCCCCTTGGCCCGCAGGAAGTGGTCCCCCGCCGATCCGGCCTCGGCCTGCGCGACGACGCTGCGCCGGTCCGCCTCGCGGGCGGCCGCGACCGCGGCGTCGAAGAGCAGTGAGCCGACGCCGTTGCGGCGCTCCGCGGGGTGGACGTGGAGCTCCAGTTCGGCGAGGTGGTCCTGGCCCTCGCGGGTGAAGACGCGCAGGAACGCCGAGCCGAGGGGGCTGCCCCCGGCGTCGGAGGCGAGCCAGGCCGGCCGGTTGCTCCCGGGGGGCGGAGCGGGGTCGGCGAGCGCGGTGATACGTATCGGCAAAGTGACTCCTCCGCGCCGGGGCGCAGGTCAGAACGGGTAAGCGGGCCGGTGGCCCGGAGAACCACATCACTCCGCGAGAGCCCTGACAACCGGATTTCGCATCCCCTGCGGGGCCTTGCCGCCCCTCGGTACGGCCCCGTTCCCGCCGGGCCGTGCTACCGTGCTTGTGGTACCAGTGCTCGCCTCGTTTCGAGGCGCCGGTGCCGATCCACCTCTCTCTCCGAGGCTGCCGCGCCCGTCCCTGTGCGACCGGCGGTCCGGCTCTTCGTATCACCTCATCCGGTTCGGACCGGAAATTCTCCCTCCGGACTTTCCCGCCCGTCGCCGGGGCGTGTTCTCCGCCGCCCCGTGCCGTCCGGCCCCCTCATTCGCCATGTCCGCGAAAGGACCCGCCCACCATGACCATCTCTCTCGAACGCCCGCTTCAACAAGGTCAGTTGGCCGCCGAGGCCACGAACACCACCGCGGCTGCCGGCGTACTCGACCTCACCCGCCAGGGCAACGGCGTACTGCGCGTACGGGACGGCCTCCCCTCTCCCGGCGACGTGGTGGTCCCCGCCGCCCTGATCCGCCGCCACGGCCTGCGCCGGGGCGATGCCGTCGCCGGGCTCTGCGACCGGCCCCGCACCCTGTCCGCCGTGGAACGGGTCAACGGCCGCTCCCCGCAGGCGCTCCGGGGCCGGCCCCGCTTCGGCGACCTCACCCCGCTCCATCCCCGGCAGCGGCTCCGGCTGGAGACACCGTCCGGCGGTGCCGCGATGCGTCTGGTCGACCTGCTCTCGCCGGTCGGCAAGGGGCAGCGCGGGCTGGTCGTCGCACCGCCCAGGACCGGCAAGACGGTGCTGCTCCAGCAGATCGCCGCGGCCGTCGCCGCCAACCACCCCGAGTGCCACCTGATGGTGGTGCTGGTCGACGAACGCCCCGAAGAGGTCACCGACATGCGCCGGTCCGTCCGGGGCGAGGTGCTCGCCTCGACCTTCGACCGGCCCGCCGAGGAGCACATCGCCCTCGCCGAACTCGCGGTCGAACGCGCCAAGCGGCTGGTCGAGCAGGGCCAGGACGTCGTCATCCTGCTCGACTCCCTCACCCGCCTGTGCCGCGCGCACAACAACGTCTGCGCCTCGGGCGGACGCACCCTCAGCGGTGGTGTCGACGCGGCCGCGCTGCTCGGCCCCAAGCAGTTCTTCGGCGCCGCCCGGCTCGCCGAGGAGGGCGGCTCCCTCACCATCCTGGCCACCGCACTGGTGGAGACGGGCTCCCGAGCCGACGACTACTTCTTCGAGGAGCTGAAGAGCACCGGCAACATGGAGCTCCGGCTCGACCGCGCACTCGCGGAACGCCGTGTCCACCCGGCCGTGAACATCCCGTCGTCCGGCACCCGGCGCGAGGAACTCCTCGTACCGGAGGGCGAGTTGCGGGTGATCCGCGGGCTGCGGCGGGCACTGCACACCAGGGATCCGCAGACCGCGCTCGAAACACTGCTGGACCGGCTCCGCCGCACTCCGGACAACGCCTCGTTCCTCCGTGCCGTCCACGGCACCGTCCCGGAGTCCTGAGCCCGTCCGGGCGCATAGCATGGCCCGGCGATCACGTGATCCACGCCTCACGAGCACAGGGAGAGCAGCCACATGGAGTTCCGCCGACTCGGCCGCAGCGGCCTGACCATCAGTGAGATCGCCTACGGGAACTGGCTCACCCACGGTTCCCAGGTGGAGGAGGACGCGGCGGTCGCCTGCATCCGCGCCGCCCTGGACGCCGGAATCACCACCTTCGACACCGCGGACGTCTACGCCGGGACCCGGGCCGAGGCGGTCCTCGGCCGCGCGCTGAGGAACGAACGCCGTGAGGGCCTGGAGGTGTTCACCAAGGTCTACTTCCCGACCGGTCCCGGACACAACGACCGCGGGCTCGGCCGCAAGCACATCATGGAGTCCATCGACAACTCGCTGCGCCGCCTGCAGACGGAGTACGTGGACCTGTACCAGGCGCACCGCTACGACCACTCGACCCCGCTGGAGGAGACCATGGAGGCGTTCGCCGACGTCGTCCGCTCCGGCAAGGCCCTCTACATCGGCGTCTCGGAGTGGACGGCCGACCAGCTGCGCGCCGCGCACGGGCTGGCCCGCGAGCTGCGGGTGCCGCTGATCTCCAACCAGCCGCAGTACTCGGCGCTGTGGCGGGTCATCGAGAGCGACGTGGTGCCGGCCTCCGAGGAGCTGGGCATCGGCCAGATCGTCTGGTCCCCGATCGCTCAGGGCGTGCTCACCGGCAAGTACAAGCCCGGTGCGCAGCTCCCGGCCGGTTCACGGGCGACCGACGACAAGGGCGGTGCGGACATGGTCGCGGGCTGGCTGCGCGACGACGTACTGGAGCGGGTGCAGCGTCTGCGGCCGCTCGCCGACGGCGCCGGGCTCAGCCTGGCCCAGCTCGCGGTCGCGTGGGTGCTCCAGAACTCGAACGTCTCGGCCGCGATCATCGGGGCGTCCCGGCCGGAGCAGGTGACGGAGAACGTCGCGGCGGCCGGCGTGACGCTGGACGCGGAGCTGCTGAAGGGCATCGACGACATTCTGGACCCGGTGGTCGAGCGGGATCCCGGGCTGACGGCCGGGCACGCGGAGAACGACTGATCCGGCCGGACGGCCCCGCCCCCGCGTGCGGGCGGGGCCGGGACCGTCGGCTGCGGGATCAGGTGGCGGTGTGCAGCGCGGCGGTGTGTTCGCGGACCTGTTCCGGTGTGAGGTAGGAGTCCGTGTGCTCGAAGTCGCGCAGCTTGGCCGGCTGCCGGGACAGGAAGCCGGTGCGTACGAAGTCGTCGCCCGCGACGGCGTTGAGGATCCAGTTGGTCGCGACCCGCGCCTTGGCGACATTGGTGCGCAGCGCCGACCAGTGGTAGCCGCGTGCGACGGCCTGCGCGGGAATCCCGTGCAGCTCGATCCCGAGCGGCTTGGAGACCGCGTCCTTGCCGCCGAGGTCCACGACGAGGCCGAGGTCCTTGTGGACGTACGGCTTCAGCGGCTGGTTCCGCAGGGTCGCGATGAGGTTGTCGGCGAGCCTGCGGCCCTGCCGCATGGCGTGCTGCGCGGTGGGCGGGCAGACCGCTCCGTCGCCCTTGTGCAGGTCGGGGACGGCCGCGCAGTCGCCGAGAGCGAAGACGCCGTCGAAGCCGGGCAGGCTCATCTCGGGTGTGACAGCCAGCCGGCCGCGTACGGTCTCCGCGTCGAAGGTCCTGACCAGCGGGCTCGCGGCGACGCCCGCCGTCCAGATCAGGGTCCGGCAGGGCAGCACCCGGCCGTCGGTGAAGGTGACCTGCTCCGGGGCGGCCTCGGCGATCGAGACGCCGAGCGACACCTCGATGCCGCGGGCGCGCAGCACCTCCAGGGCGCTCCGGCCCAGCTTGTCCCCCAGTTCCGGCATCAGCTTCGGGGCGATGTCGATGAGGTGCCACTTGATCAGCTTCGGGTCGAGCCGCGGGTACTGCCGGACGGCGCTGGTGGTCAGTCGCTGCAGACAGGCCGCCGTCTCGGTCCCCGCGTAGCCGCCGCCGACCACCACGAACTGGAGGCGCGAGGCGCGTTCGTTCTCGTCGTGGCTGGCGTCCGCGAGGTCGAGCTGGGCGATCACGTGGTCCCGTACGTAGGCGGCCTCGGCCAGTGTCTTCATGCCCCGGGCGTTGTCCAGCAGGCCGGGGATGTCGAAGGTGCGGGTGACGCTGCCGGCGCTGAGCACGATGTAGTCGTAGGGCTCGTACACGATCTCGTCGGTGATCTTGCGGATGACGCAGATCTTCGCCTTCGGGTCCACTCCGATGGCCCCGCCCGGGACGATCCGGGTGCGGTGCTTGCGGCTGCGGCGCAGTGAGACGGCGACCGACTGCGGGGTGAGCACGCCCGCCGCCACCTGTGGCAGCAGGGGGAGGTAGAGCTGGTACGAGAACGGGGCGACGAGCGCGATATCCGCCTCGCCGGGGATGAGTCCGCGCTCCAGACGGCGTACGCACTCCACTCCGGCGAATCCGGCGCCGACAACGAGGATCCTGGGTCGTGCCACGGTGTTCGTCCCTTCAGGGGCCTGTACGTTCATCCGTTCGCCTGCCACATCGCACGCGCCCGTTCCCACTCATCTTCACGAGCCGTGGACGAGTTCGCCTGCTGAGGGCGGCGGAACGGACGACGCGCCGGCCTGCTGTCGCTGTCCTTGCCGTGGGCCGCTCGCGCCGCCTCTCCCCGGGCCGGCGTGCTCAGGCCCGCTCGTCCCCCGGGGCCGGGAAGGTCCCGGTGTCCGAACGGTTGAGGGCCTCGTCGAGCGCACGGACCGAGGGGTGGTGCAGGTCGAAGGCCGGGGATTCGGAACGGATCCGCGGCAGGGTGAGGAAGTTGTGCCGCGGCGGCGGGCAGGAGGTCGCCCACTCCAGGGAGCGGCCGTAGCCCCACGGGTCGTCGACCCCGACGTTCCTGCCGTACTTGGCGGTCTTCCACACGTTGTAGAAGAACGGCAGCATCGACAGGCCGAGCAGGAACGAGGAGATCGTCGAGATCGTGTTCAGCGCGGTGAAGCCGTCGGCCGCGAGGTAGTCCGCGTAACGACGCGGCATGCCCTCGGCGCCCAGCCAGTGCTGCACCAGGAACGTGCCGTGGAAGCCCACGAACAGCGTCCAGAACGTGATCTTGCCGAGCCGCTCGTCCAGCATCTTGCCGGTGAACTTCGGCCACCAGAAGTGGAATCCGGAGAACATCGCAAAGACCACGGTGCCGAAGACGACGTAGTGGAAGTGCGCGACGACGAAGTACGAGTCCGAGACGTGGAAGTCCATCGGGGGCGAGGCCAGGATCACGCCGGTCAGACCACCGAAGAGGAAGGTCACCAGGAAGCCGATCGACCAGAGCATCGGTGTCTCGAACGACAGCGACCCCCGCCACATCGTGCCGATCCAGTTGAAGAACTTCACACCGGTCGGTACCGCGATGAGGAAGGTCATGAACGAGAAGAACGGCAGCAGCACGCCGCCCGTCACGAACATGTGGTGCGCCCACACCGTCGCGGAGAGGCCCGCGATGGCGATCGTCGCGCTGATCAGGCCGATGTAGCCGAAGATCGGTTTCCGGCTGAAGACCGGGATGACCTCACTGACGATGCCGAAGAACGGCAGGGCGATGATGTACACCTCCGGGTGGCCGAAGAACCAGAAGAGGTGCTGCCAGAGCAGGGCCCCGCCGTTGGCCGGGTCGAAGACGTGCGCACCGAACTTCCGGTCCGCCTCCAGCACCAGGAGGGCCGCCGCGAGGACCGGGAAGGCCAGCAGGACCAGAACAGCGGTCAGCAGGACGTTCCAGACGAAGATCGGCATGCGGAACATCGTCATGCCGGGCGCGCGCATGCAGATGATCGTGGTGATGAAGTTGACCGAACCGAGGATCGTGCCGAAGCCGGAGAAGGCCAGGCCCATGATCCACATGTCGCTGCCGATGCCCGGTGAGCGGACCGCGTCGGTCAGCGGGGAGTAGGCGAACCAGCCGAAGTCCGCCGCCCCGTTCGGGGTGAGGAAGCCTGCCACGACGATGACCGAGCCGAAGAGGTAGAGCCAGTAGGCGAACATGTTCAGCCGCGGGAACGCCACGTCGGGCGCGCCGATCTGCAGCGGCATGATCCAGTTGGTGAATCCGGCGAACAGCGGGGTCGCGAACATCAGCAGCATGATCGTGCCGTGGATCGTGAACGCCTGGTTGAACTGCTCGGGCGAGACGATCTGCATCCCCGGACGCGCCAGCTCGGCGCGCATCACCAGGGCCAGCACACCGCCGACGACGAAGAAGGCGAACGAGGTGACGAGGTAGAGCGTGCCGATCGTCTTGTGGTCGGTGGTGGTCAGCCACTTGATGACGACGTTTCCCGGTTCCTTGGCACGGACCGGAAGCTCGTTCGCGTACGCCTCCTCCGCCTCGGCTGCCCCTGATGTGCCCGTCGTCGTCACTGGGACGCTCCTTAGCTTGTCGTTCGCGGGTGGCCCGAGCACCCCGGCAGGGGCGCCGTCTCCACCGGGACGGCCTACGGACCGGTCCCGCGCGCGTCACGCCAGATTCCAGGAGCAGCAAATCAGCCACGGGGCCACGGTGCGCGTCCCGCCGCCCCGTCGCCGTACGACATTCACCCGTCAGGGCGTCCGTGGGCGCAGGGCGTGTCTCGGGCCCCCGGTCCGCCACGGGCCGGGCCGCCGCCGGCCGAACTCCGGTGCGGTGCGGCGCCGTTGCCGGGCGATCCGGCGGATGTCCGGGCCGGGTACCGGCGGCGGGCTCCCCCGGCGCCGCTCAGGCGAGCCCGCCCGTCGCGCGGATGTTCTGCCCCGTGATCCACCGGCCGTCGTGACCGGCGAGGAAGGCCACCACATCGGCCACGTCCGCGGGTTCCCCCAGGCGGCGCAGCGGGGTCGTCCCGGCGACTGCCTCCAGTGCCTGCGGCTGGTTGTTGCCGCGCAGCAGCTCGGTGTCGGTGGCGCCGGGCGAGACGGTGTTGACCGTGATCCCGCGGGTCCCGAGTTCATGGGCGGCGACGGCGGTGAGCTGCTCGACGGCACCCTTGCTCGCGGCGTAGGCGGAGATGCCGGGGCCCGGCCGCACGGTGTTGGCCGTCGAGATGTTGACGATGCGGCCGCCGTCGCGCATCCGGAGCGCCGCGTGGCGGACCGTCATGAAGACCGCTCGGGTGTTGACCGCCAGGACCTGGTCGAAGACCGCCGGATCGGTGTCCGTGAGCAGGGACGGGGCGGGGCAGAGGGCGGCGTTGTTCACCAGGATGTCCAGCCCGTCGAACTCTTCCTCGGCGGCCGCCATCAGGCGCTCCGGTCCGTCCGGGTCCGCGAGGTCCAGCCGGACGGCCCGGACCTCGCCGCCGCCGCTGCGCACCGTGCGGACGACCTCGGCTGCCGCGTCGTCGTCGGTGGCGTAGTTGAAGATCACATGTGCCCCGTCGCGGCACAGCCGCTCGACGATCGCACGGCCGATGCCCCGTGATCCACCGGTGACCACGGCGTTCCTGCCTGCCAGCACGGCCTCTCCCCTTCCAGGGCACGGTTGGTCCGGGCGTTCGAACCTACCGCCGGAGGGGCTTTCCTGGGCCGATTACGCGAAAACTCCTCGCCCCGGCGGCCCGGTTCCGGTGCCGCTCCCGGACACCCGACCGCCCCGGCCGGGCATGGTGCCGGCCGGGGCAGGTGGGGCGGGGGCGCCTGGTCGGCGCCCCCTGTCCGCGGTGTCTCGTCAGCCGATGGAGGCGATCGCCTGGACGAAGGTCTCCGACGGGCGCATGACGGCGGAGGCCTTGGCCGGGTCGGGCTGGTAGTAGCCACCGATCTCGGCCGGCGAACCCTGCACCGCGATCAGCTCGTCGACGATGGTCTGCTCCTGCTCGCCGAGCGTCTTCGCGAGTGCGGCGAACGCCTGCGCGAGCTGCGCGTCGTCGGTCTGCTGCGCCAGCTCCTGGGCCCAGTAGAGCGCCAGGTAGAAGTGGCTGCCGCGGTTGTCGATGCCGCCCAGCTTGCGGCTCGGCGACTTGTCCTCGTTGAGGAAGGTGCCGGTCGCGCGGTCGAGGGTGTCGGCGAGGATCTGGGCGCGTGCGTTGCCCGTGGTCGTCGCCAGGTGCTCGAAGCTGGCCGCGAGCGCGAAGAACTCGCCCAGGCTGTCCCAGCGCAGGTAGTTCTCCTTGACCAGCTGCTGGACGTGCTTGGGCGCGGAACCGCCGGCACCCGTCTCGAACAGACCGCCGCCGTTCATGAGCGGGACGACGGAGAGCATCTTCGCGCTCGTGCCCAGCTCCAGGATCGGGAACAGGTCGGTCAGGTAGTCGCGCAGCACGTTGCCGGTGACCGAGATGGTGTCCTCACCGCGGCGGATGCGCTCCAGCGAGAACGTGGTCGCCTCGACCGGCGACATGATCTCGATCTGCAGGCCGTCCGTGTCGTGGTCGGCGAGGTACTTCTTGACCTTGGTGATCAGCTGCGCGTCGTGGGCGCGGTTCTCGTCCAGCCAGAACACGGCCGGGACGCCGGTGGCGCGGGCGCGGGTGACGGCGAGCTTGACCCAGTCCTGGATCGGCAGGTCCTTGGCCTGGCACATGCGGAAGATGTCGCCGGCGCCGACGGCCTGCTCCAGCACGACGTCACCGTTGCCGTCGACGACCCGCACCGTGCCGGTGGCGGGGATCTCGAAGGTCTTGTCGTGGCTGCCGTACTCCTCGGCCTTCTGCGCCATGAGGCCGACGTTCGGCACCGAGCCCATGGTCGACGGGTCGAAGGCTCCGTTGGCGCGGCAGTCGTCGATGACGACCTGGTAGACGCCCGCGTAGCTGCTGTCGGGCAGGACGGCGAGGGTGTCGGCCTCCTGGCCGTCCGGGCCCCACATGTGGCCGGAGGTGCGGATCATGGCCGGCATGGAGGCATCGACGATGACATCGCTCGGCACGTGCAGGTTGGTGATGCCCTTGTCCGAGTCGACCATGGCCAGCGCGGGGCCCTCGGCCAGCTCGGCCTCGAAGGACGCCTTGATCTCGGCGCCGATGTGCGGCACCGAGTCCAGGCCCTTGAGGATGGCGCCGAGGCCGTCGTTCGGGGACAGGCCGGCGGCCACGAGCGCCTCGCCGTACTTGGCGAAGGTGTTCGGGAAGAAGGCGCGGACCACGTGGCCGAAGATGATCGGGTCGGAGACCTTCATCATGGTGGCCTTGAGGTGGACGGAGAACAGCACGCCCTCGGCCTTGGCGCGGGCGACCTGGGCGGTGAAGAACTCGCGCAGGGCCGCGACGCGCATGACCGCCGCGTCGACGACCTCGCCCGCGAGCACCGGTACCGACTCGCGCAGCACGGTGGTGGTGCCGTCGTCGCCCACGAGCTCGATGCGCAGGGAACCGTCCTCGGTGACGACCGTGGACTTCTCGGTGGAACGGAAGTCGTCGACGCCCATGGTGGCGACGTTCGTCTTCGAGTCGGCGCTCCACTTGCCCATGCGGTGCGGGTGCGCCTTGGCGTAGTTCTTGACCGAGGCGGGGGCGCGGCGGTCGGAGTTGCCCTCGCGCAGGACGGGGTTCACCGCGCTGCCCTTGACCTTGTCGTAGCGCGCGCGGACGTCCTTGTCCTCGTCGGTCTGCGGGTCGTCCGGGTAGTCCGGAAGCGCGTAGCCCTGCGCCTGAAGCTCGGCGATGGCCGCCTTGAGCTGCGGGATCGAGGCCGAGATGTTCGGAAGCTTGATGATGTTGGCCTCGGGGCGCTTGGCCAGCTCACCGAGCTCGGCGAGCGCGTCGTCGATGCGCTGCCCCTCTTCGAGACGCTCGGGGAAGCCGGCGATGATGCGTCCGGCCAGCGAGATGTCACGGCTCTCGACATTGACCCCGGCCGTCGAGGCGTACGCCTGGATCACGGGCAAGAACGAATACGTCGCCAGGGCCGGGGCCTCGTCGGTGTGTGTATAGATGATGGTCGAGTCAGTCACCCTGTGCTCCGCTCCACGTCTGCAACATTGCTTGACATCAAGATATCTCGTGATCGCCCCGGCCTCGACAGGGCCCTGCCTTCACCGGCGGCGAACGCGGCGGGGCGTGTCACCACGGCCACGCATCGTGCGCGCGCCCCGGCCCCGGCCCCGTGGCCACCCGTCGGCGTACCCGCTGATGGCCGTCTGCACAACGCACCCGTCGCACGGGCCGCGACGGCGTCCGGGAGCGCTCTCGACGGATGCTGCGCGGGCAACGGGCGGGTGTCATACGGTGGTTGTCCCACTGCTCGCCAGAAGGAGTGCTCACATGCCGGTCTCGCTGGGTCTCGGTCTTCCGCAGATGAAGCAGTACGACATCGGCCGCGATGTGGCCACCGTGGCGCGCGCGGCGGAGGAGATCGGCTACGAGAGCCTGTGGGTCTTCGAGCGGATCATCTTTCCCGAGCCCGCCACGCAGGGGTTGTACGGCGTTCCGGGCCTGCCCTGGCCCGAGCAGTACCGCAGTGTCGCCGACCCGCTGATCACGCTCGCGCTGGCCGCCGGAGTGACGGGCCGGGCCCGGCTGGGCACCAGCGTCCTGGTCGCGCCGCTGCACGTACCGTTCCAGCTGGCCCGCTCGCTCGCCTCGCTCGATGCGGCGAGCGGCGGCCGGGTGGTCGCGGGCATCGGCACGGGCTGGTCCCTGGACGAGTACGCGGCCGCCTCGGTCGCCCCCTTCGAGAAGCGCGGCGCGGTGCTGGACGAGCTGCTGGACGTGTGTGCGGCCGTCTGGGGCCCGGACCCGGTCTCGTACGAGGGTGAGCTGACGACCATCGCCCCGTCCGAGGTCGGCCCGAAACCGGTGCGTCCGATCCCGGTCTATCTGCCCGCGAACAGCCCGCGGGCCACCCGCCGCCTGGTCGACCGGGCGGACGGCTGGATGCCGGTGGCCAATGGCGCCGCGCAGCTGGCCGAACAGTGGAAGCGGGTCCAGGACCTTGCGGCCGAGCGGGGCCGGGAGCGTCCGGTCGGCGTCTGCGCCCGTGCCAATGCCCGTTACACCGCCGAACCGGTCGCCGGTGCGGGCCGCGCCCCCTTCCACGGCAGCGTGGCCCAGATCGTCGAGGACCTGGTGGCGCACGCCGGGACGGGGGTTGCGGAGATCCTGCTGGATCTGCAGGGCACGACGCGCGACGCCTCGGAACTGGTCGACGTGGCCGCCGAGGTGTACGAGGCGGCGCGGGCCGCGGGCGTCTGACGCGAGGGGCCGGCCGCTGTCGGCCGGCCATCCGTGCGCGGCGGCGGCCGGCGGTGGCCGGCGCTGGGTGCGGCGTCCATCGGCTGCGGGATCCGGGGGAGACCTCGCGCAGCGCCTCAAGGGCCGTTCCGACACTCCGCACGACATGGGAGGCATCGGTCAGGTGCTTGATGAGGGCCGAGGGTACGAAACGGTCGTCCTCGACGACGAGCACACCAGCCATGCCAAAACCGTACGCTGTTCAACGAATTGCTCACCCCTCGGGCGGGACGGCGACGCACATGGTGCAATATGGTCCGCGATGCGACGAGGACTGGTACACGGCATAGCTTGGGCGCTCTCCACCGGAGCTGCGGTCACGCTGTCCTGGTGGGGTGTCCACACGGTGATGGCGGGGACCGCGTACGACCCGCCCCGTGCCCTCCCGATCGCGGACGCGGCACGGGCCGAGGGCGAAGGGGCCAGGTCCCGGCCCTCCTTCACCTACCGTCCCGAGAAGTCCCCGAAGCCCAGTGCGTCCCCGTCCGCCGAGGACAGGGGCGGCAAGGACCGCAAGGAACCCACGCCCTCGGCCGGCTCCCCGCACAGCTCCGAACCGGCCGCCCCACCGAGCCCGACGCGGACGCCCACCGGCGGGACCGTGAACGTGAAGGGCTACACCGTCGACGGCGGCCGGGTGGTCTTCGACATCCAGCAGGCCTCGGCGGAGCTGGTCTCGGCCACTCCCGAGTCCGGCTGGCAGATGCAGGTGTGGAAGACCAAGCAGTGGATCCGGGTGACCTTCACCCGGGGCGACCGTGAGATCTCGGTCTTCTGCAGCTGGTACCAGCACGCGCCGCTCGTCGAGATCGAGGAGCGGTAGCGGTTCCGGGCTCCGCCGAACAAGCGGACTCCCGCATCCGGCCGGGCATCGGTTCGGCGGTCTCCGACACAACGTGATACCCCATCAGTAGAGTCGGCAGCGACCCGGCGGCAGCTCTGCCGGGGCCCCGCCGCCCGGCGTTGTGCACCCCGGAGACCGACGAGGTGGCGGATCCGGTCCGGGCGGTGTGAGCCCCGCTCGGCGCCGCACCCTCCCAACTGCCTGGAGATTCCGTTGAGGATGCTGATCAACGTGCCCTAGTTTGGTGCGGCCGCAGGTCAGGACCATGCTGTAGGACCGCTGGTCAGCAAACTCCCAGCATGAGTCAGGAGCGGTGCACGTGGCGACCAAACTCATCCGTGGGATGGGCAGTTTCTTCAAGACCTGCAGCTGCAAACGGCAGGGCGGATGCGCACACCCCTACGTTATCCGGTTCCGGAACGGAGCTGGGCGACAGTGCGAAGAGTCAGGCTATCCGACGCAGGACGACGCGCTCGACCGCCTCACAAAGATCTACAGGGAGAAACGCAGCACTTCTGCGCAGCAGGCCGAGATGAAGCGCACGCTGGGCAACCAGCGCTTCGGGGAGTACGCAGACACCTGGCTGCCGCGTCAGCGCCACTTCGCGCCTGGCACGATACGCACGGTCAAGCAACTGCTCGACCGCCAGATACTCCCGGCCCTTGAGTCCCGCCGGATCAACAGCTTCTCGCCGACTGTCGTCGATGACTTCATCATGTCGATGGAGGAGCGCAAGGTCGGGCTACCCACCCAGCAGAACACTTTCGACACCCTCAAGAAGATCCTTCGGGACGCCCATCGCAGGGGTGGGATCACCGACGACCCCTTCCAGGGCGTTGTCCCTCCTGAGTACATCCCCAACCGAGTCACGATCCCCACTCTGGAGGAGATCCACGCCCTCAAAGAGGTCGGGTCCAAAGCTCTCATAGTCATCATCGACCTGATGTCCGGGTGCGGGCACCGGAACGGCGAGGCGTTCGCGGCCAACCTCGAAGGAATGGTCGCCGACGACGTGTACCGCATCACGGAGCAGATCGAGGGCAAAACCTGTCAGCGCGCCCCGCTCAAGCACCGCAAGCCTGGCGAATTCCGCGAGGTTCCCATGCCCGCGACGGTCAGGGAGTCCCTCCTCAGGTACGCGCACGAGGCCGGCGCGGACGAGAACGGCTTCCTGCTGCGTACTCAGCGCAGCCCCTACTGGTCGTACAAGACGCTCGAATACCAATGGGGCGCGGCCAGGCAGCGGGCCGGCATCACACGGAAGCTGAACCCCTACACCTTGCGCCACTTCTTCGCCTCGAACTGCCTGTCCAAGGGAATTCCCATCACCGACGTAGCCGAGTGGATGGGGCATTCGAATATCAACTTGACGTACCGCATCTACCGCCACCTGATGCCAGCGTCAATCGGGCGTGCGGCCAAGGCGCTAGAGGCCGGACTCTAACGGGAAGCCAGCAGGGGCCGGGTTTACCACCCGGCCCCTGCTTTACGAAACCTTTTGTTGCCGCGTCCACTGATCAAGGTCTTCGACCTTGAATTTAAGTAGCCCTCCGAAGTAGTACCGTGGGATGCCGTACCTCTGCGATTCGCGGTACATCCAGCGCTGAGACATATCCAAGTACTCGGCCGCTTCAGCTATGCCAAGGAATCGGCGACTCATACAAGACCTCACCTCTCACCGACGTTTCGGCCAGATGGTATGGGGAAACAGCGGCCGGCCCTAATGGCCGAGCGTGTCGGTGACGATACTTCGCTTCCTGCCGACGATCTAATGGGCAATAGACCAGATCTGAGAGACACCTGATCGTAGTTCACCGATCGCTACTCACCGTTGCCGGTGGCCGGCGTCAGCGCGATGCCCACCGACGATCCGGGCTGGAGCCCTCAAAGAAGACTGGCGGGCGCTGGCGCTCGCCATCGGCGGCGTAACCGATCACACGATCGGACTGAACCGCCTTCGGGATTCGAACCGAGACCTACGCATTATGAGTTGTCCGATCTTGGTCCGAGGGCGTCCGTGAGAGTACACAGGGTCGGTTCCCTGCCTGCTCAGCGACTGTCCCGTCCCTCGTCTTCTTGTCGCTGTCCCAGGTGAGGTTGTTCAGTTCACCGTCCGTCCCGGGGCATGTTGCCGCCCGCCGCATGCACCCGGGCTCGGCGTCCCGCCGTGCTTTGTCGCTCACTGCTGTCCGTCCCGCTTCGTTTTCGCTCTCAGGGGCGGTTTGGACGCTGATTCGTTGCTGGCTGGCGGGCTGTATGGCTTTCTCGTGATCAGGGCTTGTGCGTTCGCTCTGGTGAGGGGGCCGGATGACTGTCGAGGCGTTCGCCGATGTAGGGCACGGCGTTTTCGAGGTCGAGTACATCGACGCGGACCGCGTTCGCCGTCGTGAGCCTCTGTCGGCGGTGTGGACGGAAAGGTTCGAGACGCTGCCGCCGGTGCGGAAGGTACGTACGTACGGCGGGCAGCGGTCGGTGACCCGGGATTACTGGTCGACGACCATGCGCAGGGCTCTCGCGTGTGAGTCGCGGCTGGAGCGTGATCACGCAATGCTGATGGACTTCAATCCGCAGGTGACGGGGTTGGTGTCACAGCCGTTTCGCCTGTTTTGGCCCACGCGCCGGGGGCGTCTGGGGCACGTTCCGGACTTCTTCTTCCGTCTTGCCGACGGCACCGGGACGGTGGTCGACGTCCGTCTGGACAACCGGATCGAGCTGGACGACGCCGAGGCGTTCGCGGCGGCCGAGCGGGTCTGTGAACTGGCGGGCTGGACGTTTAGACGCCGTTTCTTATGGCTTGATCGTTCGTTGAGTTATGCATGGCGAATCTGGTTGAGCGGCTGGTGCCGGATGAGTTGTGGATGCTGTTCCGGCGGGTGGTTCCGCCCACGGAAGTGAAGCGTCCGCAGGGCGGAGGGCGCCGTCGGGCTGGCGACCGTGAGGTTCTGGCCGCGGTCATCTTCGTGGCCACCTCGGGCTGCACTTGGAGGCAGCTCCCGCCAGTGTTCGGTCCGGCCTGGCAGACGGTCTACCGGCGGTTCGCCAAGTGGAGCGCGGACCGGGTTTGGGCCCGTCTCCACCGTGTGGTCCTGGATGAACTCGGGGCGCGGGGTGAGCTGGACTGGTCGCGGTGCGCTATCGACTCCGTGAGCGTCCGGGCGGCAAAAGGGGGCTTCTGACGGGACCGAATCCGACCGACCGAGGCAAGTTGGGATCGAAAATCCATCTGGTCACCTAGCGGAACGGCCTGCCGCTGTCCCTGGGCATCTCCGGCGCCAACGTGCACGACAGCCAGGGACTGGAACCGCTCATCCGCGGGATCCCGCCCATCCGTTCCCGTCGCGGCCCGCGCCGCAGGCGGCCGGCGAAGCTGCATGCGGACAAGGGCTACGACTACGACTACCTGCGGCGATGGCTCCGTTCACGCGGCATACGCCACCGCATCGCCCGCAGGGGAGTCGAGTCCTCCACCCGGCTCGGCCGCCACCGATGGGTCGTCGAACGAACCGTGTCCTGGCTGGCCGGCTGCCGACGCCTGCACCGCCGCTACGAACGCAAGCCCGAGCATTTCCTTGCCTTCGTTGGCATAGCGGCCCTGCGCATCTGCTTCCGTCGGCTGACCATCTGAGCCTGGGAACTTGGGCAGGGTGGCCATCCTGATCCGTCAAAGACCCGACGGGCTGCCGGAAAGCCAGTGGGCATGCCGGTCGCGGGTCCGATCCCGTTCCTCAGGCGTGGCGAGGAAGACATCGGCGCCCCCGTCGTAG
This sequence comes from Streptomyces sp. CLV115, assembly GCF_038448545.1. Classification (NCBI taxonomy): domain Bacteria; kingdom Bacillati; phylum Actinomycetota; class Actinomycetes; order Kitasatosporales; family Streptomycetaceae; genus Streptomyces; species Streptomyces sp. CLV115. Next base: position 35,617 of record NZ_JBCEWQ010000008.1, on the reverse strand, counting down.
GGGTAGTGAATACGTCTCATCTGAGTGTCGGTGACGAAGACGCCCGCCACCTTGTCGTCGGCGATGTTACGGAGCAGTTCGTCGAGGCAGCCATGTCGCCAGGGTCGGCGCGCGGCGAAAAGATGGCAGTAGGTGCGGAACTTCGGGTCAGGGTCGTCCCCCACCAACAGGCTCTGCCAGTAGCCAGCGTCAGGTTGGAACGGTGGAACCTCGGCTTCGGTCGTCCAGACCGGTGTGATCACGTACACGTCCCCACCGGCAAACAACTCATCGAGGACCGTGTTGTACCGCCCCAAGACGATGGCGTACTCGCTCTCGTCCTCTGCGTATCGTTTCGACTCCGGCAGGCTGTGGAAGCGCACCCAGACATCCCGGTACGGGTCGCGAAGCTTGTACCCAACCGGCGGGCAGTCGGGCCAACGCCGCTGCCACAGGTCCGTCAAGACCGTCCGTACGCCTCCAGACACCTGCCTCACTCGTCCTCTCGGGCATGAGCTCCTGTCGACGACCAGAATGCCCGGCACTCACCCACCAAGAGAAACGACTTCTTAATGCCGAGCTCCTCGGCGACGTCCGCGGATCGTGGTCGAGACCGGGAGGCCGGCCACTCACGACCACGGCCTTCGCGCTGTTCCTATGCCTCTGTGACGGAGCACAGGATCAGACGAAGGCCGCCTTCATGTCCGCTGAACTGCAAAAATGCCGATCAAGTTCGAGCCGCGTTCTACGTCGGACCATAAATGACAAGCTCAGGGGTGGGGGTGCTGGCTGAGCCATTGCTGGAGTTCGCGGTGGCGGAACTGGTAGCTGGGCCCGTTGTAGCGGAGGAGACCGGCAGCGACGGCCCAGTCGAGGAACACACCGAGACGGAAAGGAAGCTTGCCGCGTGAGTACAACAGGAACAGCGTGTACCTCCGTGCCGAGCGACCGAGCCCGCTCGCGAATCCGACCACAAGAGCAACGATGATTCCGAACGAGAGTGCGCTTGCCGGTTGGATCAGGGGCATAGGTAGGAGTCCGGCCAGGAGTCCGGACAGGGGACCGATCAGGAGTCCGTGAGTCATGTCGGCGCGGATGATTTCCCGCGGTTTGGCCACGGTGGTTGGTTCCGCTTTGAGTCCGTGCATGAATCCACCCGCGAGCCCGCCGATGGGCCCGGTTACGAGTCCGAGTATTAACGAAACTCCTGGCCCACCGCCGAATTCGCCGGAATTGGGGTCGGAGAACCAGATTGCCAAGCCGAATGCAGACCCAACCGCGAACCAGATCGGGAACCAGGTCTTGAATCCTGCCGCGAACCCGCCTGAGAGCCCGCCCATGAACCCGCCGATGAGGCCGGTTCCGATGCCTCCGAGTATCGCAAAAGTGACCCCTTCGCCGGGTGTGACCTGGAAAGTTCCCGTGAGGAAGCTTGTCAAGCCAACCGTGCATCCGACGGCGAACCAAGTCTTGAATCCGGCCCAGAACCTGGCGATGAACTTGCCCTGGAGTGTTCCTCGGTTAATGCCAAGACGGTTGGGCCTGGGCGTCGGGCGGAAGGCGGCGGCGCTGATGAACGTGACAATCACGGCAGAGGTGATCAGGTCAGTTTTTGATGCCGCCTCAGCGGAGGTGCTGATGAGGGCGAAGGCGAGGGTGGTGGTGACGAGGAGGTCGGTGATGCGGGTGCGGGTGGTGCCTGCGAGGGGCCAGAGGTGGTGGAGGGTGAGGTCGGTGGCTGGGGCGCGTGTGGTGGTACCGGTGAGGTGTTTGGTGAGGTGATGGAGCCAGCGGTGGACGTCTTCTGGCCGGTATCCGCGGGGGTTGTGGGTGTTGGTGGTAGTGGCGGGGAGGTACCGGGCCAGGAGGTATTGGTCGAGGTCGTGTCCGTTGGTGTGGTGGAGCAGTTCGGCGGGGTTGCCGTCGCGGTGGTAGACGGTGGCGGTCAGGCACAGCCGCCAGGGCGTGGACAGCGTGGTGGCGAGCGGGCCTGTGGGCTGGGCGTCGAGGTGGTCGGTCAGGGGCTGCCAGCGGGGCCGGTCCAGGGCCCGGGCGCGGAGGTAGGCGATGGCGTTGAGGGTGTCGATGGGGGCGATGGCGACGCGGGCGGCGTCGATCAGCCGGGACACGGAAGCGAGGGCGTCGTAGTGACTGGTGCGGCACGTCAGGACGAGCGGTCCTGCTTCCCGGTCGGCCTGGTAGGTGTTGAGCTTTTCCAGGGCGGCGTGTGCGCGGGGTGCTTCGGGGTCGGGGGTGCCGTCCGGGCGCAGGGGGTCCATCTCGTCCAGCCCGTCCAGGACTGGCAGAACCATTCCGTGTTTGACCAGCCCGGCAGCCTTGTCGACGCGCAAGCCGTAGGCCTCGGCCAGGCGCCGTTTCAGCAGGGTGTCCAAGGGCTCGGTGGTGTCCCAATGGGCCAGCGGGATCCGAACTGGGACGGGATCCCCCTCGGAACGGCCTTCGAGGAGAGCTTGCATGAGCTCCAGGGCCAGGACCGTCTTTCCCGCCCCCGCGGCCCCGGTGACGACCAGGCGCCGAGGCCGGGTGGCACGGTAGTAGTCCAGAACATCGGGCAAGCCGGCCAGACCGTCGGCGAACGTACGCCCGGCCGCCGGAGCCACCGCGGCCCGCTCGGCCGCAGGGTGCAGAACATAAGCGACATTGATGCGCTGGGTGTCGTCCCCCAGTAACTGCCGCCACACCGCCTTCTCACTTTTCAGGACTCGCGTGGCCAGTGCCTTGGCATGCTCGCGCGCGAGCGCGGCACCACCGTCCTCGGCCGACCTGCGCGACAACACGACGGTGAGCACCAAAGCGATCACACCGATCGGAACACCAGAAAGAGTCGCAACATCGACACCCTCAGACTTCTTGCCCTTGACGGTGTTCCATACGGCGAAAGTCAAACTGACCGCGATAAATATCGCACAAACAAAATAGGCAAACCACCACTTACGCCGCAAAAGGCGCTCCCATAACATGAGCATCCCCCAATCATGCCGTCTCGCCGGGCACATCGCGAAGCCTCTTCGGCAGCTCCAAGACATGGCAGCCGAGCTCAACCTGTGGCGCGTACCCGCGTGCCCGAGCTGCTGGCCGACGCCCAGAGCCCTGGAGCTGATGCGGTTATGCGTTCTCATCTGTGTTGCGGTAGAGAGATCGCTTTTACCTGCGATGCTGCAGATTACTGAGAGACGCTCCGGGAGCTTCGTTGAGGCCGGTCAGGGCTTTGAACTGTAGTGCAGTGAGCTTCTTCGAGATGGCCACCGATCGGGTGACTGCCTGCGGGCCGCAACGAGCGAGACCCCCGAGCTGTTGATCGAGATGTCTGACGTCTCAATCACACTGCTCGGAGGCCTCGTTGGTCATCTATCCTGCCGCACTCGACCTGCCGCATGCCCTCGTGGAGTGGGTCACGATGCTCATCGTCACCCGTGAGGGCGACCGCCGCTGCAAGCTCCGCCCGTCCCGGCGCGCGATGGTGGCACTGGTGTACCTGCGTGAACACACCACTCTGGCGAAGATCGCCGCCGGGTTCGGGATCAGCGAGTCCACCGCCCACGCCTACACCAGCGCGGTCATCGACCTGCTCGTCCAACGCGCGCCGGGGCTGCTCAAAGTCCTGCGCGAGGCCGACCCCGACTTCGTCCTGCTGGACGGCACCCTCGCCAAATGCGACCGGGTCGGCGACTCACGCGCGGACTACTCCCACAAGCACCGCCGGCACGGCGTGAACGTGCAGCTGGTCACCGATCCGCACGGCCGCCTGCTGTGGCTCTCACCCGCACTGCCGGGCCGATCTCACGATCTGACCGCCGCCCGCACCCACCGGATCATCCGCATCTGCGAGCGGCAGGGCGTCCCCATCCTGGCCGATCTCGCCTACCAGGGCGCCGGCCCCTGGCTGACGACGGGCATCAAACGCAGGCCCCTGCAGGAACTCACCCCCACCGAGAAAACCGTCAACCGAGCCCTGGCCGCGGCACGGGCACCGGTCGAACGCGGCGTCGCCCGCTTGAAGTCCTGGCGGATCTTCCGCAGATCCCGATGTAGTCCGAACCGCATGACGTCAATCGCCAAGGCCATCCTCACCCTGGAGCGGCAACGCTGAAGAAGCTCAGTAAGTGAACACGGCTTTCGCTGGATCGTCGTTGCCGACCCGGAGGGCAACGAGTTCTGCGTATTCAATCCTCCGAACAGCACCAACGTTCCGGAATAGTTGCGAGGTCGGGCTGAGCTCCCACCACGGCCTGGGAAGCCGCCTGCGGCGGCTTCCCAGGCCGAAGCTCGTTGATCCGTCGGTGACTCGCCCTTGCCGGGCCGTCTGGACCTCCATCGAAGGTGCCCGCCCTCCCAGACACTCACGAACGGAAACCGCCGACAACGAAGGCTGGGACGTCTGCACACGCGTCAACCTGGACGACAACGTCTCCTGGGATTTCGTGAGCTGCCGTGTTCACCGTGATTTGTCTATCCCCTGGTCACCGACGTGCCTGGCGAGAAGGTCGAATGGGACGGGACAGCGACGTCCCAGACTCCGGGGAACAAGGGCGGACGCTCGCGGAACAAGCAATGACCGAGACCGGAACAGAGACCGCGGCGCCCGTACCGCGCCAGTGCCCTCTGGGGAGGGCTCGGCATTCCGCTCGTACCGCTGTCAATGTTCGCCTTCTTCCGCTTCGTCATGGGAGATATGGGCCCGGCGGATGGCGAGGAGGGCGACATCGTCGCCGAGGCGTCCGCCGGCGTGGGCGATCAGGTCGCGTTCGATGTGCTGGAGCAACGCCTCCGGAAGGTGGTCGGTCCACTGGGCTGCGCGTTCCGCGAACGGGTAGAAGACGCCGTTGTGGTCACGGGCTTCGATGACACCGTCGGTGTACAGGACCAGCGTGTCCTCAGGGCCGAAGGGCAGGACATCAACAATGTGACTGTCGGGATCCGTGACGCCGACGCCAAGTGGGGGCCCGGGGTGGAGGCGGGGCACGTGGACGGTGTTGTCGGGGCCGAGCAACAGGGGTGCCGGGTGACCGCAGCTGGTCATGCGGACCAGGGGCTCGGCGTCGGCGATCTCGACCAGAAGAGCGGTCACGAAGCGTTCTCCCGCCTCGCCCTCCGGTTCGAAGTCGGCAAGGTAGCGGGTCATGCTCCGTTCCAGGGAAGCGGCCAGGTCGGGCAGGGATGCCTGCTGGTGGGCGGCCTCGCGGAAGGCGCCGAGCAGAAGGGCGGCCTCGCCCAGGGCGGGCAAACCCTTGCCCCTCACGTCGCCGATCATCACGCGAGCCGCGCTGCCGGTGTGGACGGCGGCATACAGGTCGCCGCCGATATCGGCCTCCTCCTCGGCAGCCAGATAAACACAGGCAAGCCGCAGCGAGCCGAGCCGCCTCGGCAGCGGCCACATCACCACCTGCTGGGCAGCATCGGCGACCGACCGGACCCGGACCATCTGGCGTGCGTGCCGGTCGCGCACCGCACACAAGACCACGATCAACGAGGTGATCACCGCGATAGCAATCACCTCCACCACCACGTTCCGCGAAGACAGCCTTCCGGCGTACCAGCCGTTGATCGCCTCGCCCGCCATGGCCAGGACCCCGATACCGGCCGTCGTCCAGGGGCCCGCGAACCACGCGGTGAGCGTGGGCGCGACCACCAGCAGGGGGCCGAGAGCGATGCTTGGCCCAGTCGCGATGTCCGCGGCAGTGATCACAACGATGAGCACAACAGGGATCAATAGCAGCAGGTGGCTCGGCTGCCACGGCTGCCCGAGACCTGCTCGCGCCTGCCTGTAGCCCACGCCTTCCACACTGCACCACCACCGCGGTTTGCGCCACGACGGTGCAGCCGATCCCATTCCTGACGGAATCGCGCCCAGGAAGCGGTCCCTCCGTAGCCGATCCGGACCGCCACTCCGGGCAGTGGTCACTGCCCGGCAGGTTCGCGCTCGACTGACTAGCTCCGCTGTCAGGTTCTCGCGTCGTCTGACTCGGGCCGGGGATACCTCCTGCGGCCTTGACCTGGACCACGGCGCCCTCGCTCATCCCCCTTGTGCCGGCCGGGCACTGACGTACGAACCTCGCACCTCGTGGGGCCGACAGTCGCTGGTGCGACGCTGGACTCTTGTCACCATGCGTGACGGCTACACCAGCGGCGTGCGCTGCCCCAAGGCAGGCGGACCTTCGTCTTCTGGAATACCCCTGTGGCCGATTCGATTGCTTCTCTTAGACGACGTTTCTTATGGCTTGATCGTTCGTTGAACTGTGCATGGCGGATCTGGTTGAGCGGTTGGTGCCGGACGAGTTGTGGGCGCTGTTCCGGCGGGTGGTGCCGCCCATGGAGGCGAAGCGTCCGCAGGGCGGGGGTCGGCGGCGGGCGGGTGACCGGGAGGCACTGGCCGCGATCATCTTTGTCGCCACCTCGGGCTGCACATGGCGGCAGCTCCCGCCGGTGTTCGGCTCGGCCTGGCCCACGGTCTACCGGCGCTTTGCACAGTGGAGCCAGGCTCGGGTGTGGGCGAAGCTCCACCGCGTCGTCCTCGACGAACTCGGTGCCCGTGGCGAGCTGGACTGGTCGAGGTGCGTGATCGACTCAGTCAGCGTGCGGGCGGCAAAAGGGGGCCGTGGACGGGACCGAATCCGACCGATCGTGGCAAGTTGGGGTCGAAGATCCATCTGATCACCGACCGGAATGGACTGCCTCTGTCGCTGGGCATCTCCGGCGCCAACATGCACGACAGCCAGGGCCTTGAGCCGCTCGTGCGCGGCATCCCGCCCATCCGCTCCCGCCGCGGCCCGCGCCGCCGGCGGCCCGGCAAGCTCCACGCCGACAAGGGCTACGACTACGACCACCTGCGCCGATGGCTCCGTGAGCGCGGTATCCGCCACCGCATTGCACGCAAGGGCATCGAGTCCTCACAGCGGCTCGGCCGGCACCGATGGGTGGTCGAAAGGACCGTGTCCTGGCTGGCCGGCTGCCGCCGACTCCACCGCCGCTACGAGCGGAAGTCGGAACACTTCCTCGCCTTCGTCGGCATAGCCGCAGTCCTCATCTGCCACCGCCGACTATGACGCAGAGGTGGACCTACAGGTCGACACGCCAGGGCCGAGCTTCCTCCCTCCCATACGCCAGCACTTGGGCGAGCACCTCCCGCATCCGCTCGATGTCTTCGTCGGGCGCGTCGAGTTCCGCCTCGATCTCAGCCTCATCCAGTCCCAGATCATCCAAGGAAGCAGGGTCCAGCGACACCGTGAGCAGCCCGTCCGACAGAGCTACTCCACGGACGCAGCCATAGGCCGTTCCCTGGTCTGGTGTTACCAGGCAATGGCTGTCGAAACCGAGGGACACGTTCTGCCGGGACGGTTCGCCGATGTTGCTCATGAACAGCAGGAAGAAGCCCTCGCCGTCTTCGTCTTCGGAGACACCGGCCTGCACTACGTCGTTGTCCAAATCGATCTCTGCCGCCACCACACGAGCGGTGAATCTGTATGCCATGACTGGGTTCTAGCAGGACGTCGAACCCTGCCGTCACGCAGGGCAACCACCAACAGAAACAACGTCTAAGGCCACGGGTGAGGCCCTGGGGATGGAGTGGAGGCTGGCGCCGTCGGGCAGCCACGGCTGTCATCTGATGACTCTGGTGCGGCCCGGCCGGGTGTCTTTCCAGGATTTCGTGCCGGACGCGGCGGAGGGGAAATTCCACCACGCTCTGTCAAGTGCGGATCTCATTGCGGAGGAATCCGGATGGTCTTTCCGGCTGCTCAGCACGCACTTCGCACCATTCTCACCGGAGGTCAGGGCATTCGAAGCGAGTTGGGTCACCGAGTTCGGTGCAGCCGACGACGGCATTGTGGCGGGTGACCTCAACGGAATGTGGCCGGGTGATCCGGAGCCACAGAACTGGGACTGGCTCCCGGCAGAGCTGCACTCCCGTCACCGCCGGCTCAATCCGGACGGCACCTACGGGCCTTCGAACCGGGATGCCCTGGCCAGCTTGCGCAACGCGGGATTCCGCGACCCGGTCAGCGATCTCGGGCATCCATGGGCGGCGACCGTCGGGCACTGGTCGGACCGCGAGTCCTATCCCATGAGGTCCGACTACATCCTGCCCGCTGCCGGAGTGGCCGGCCGGCTGCGGGCCTTGAAAGTCGTCAGCACTCCGGAGGTCCGCGCATTGTCGGACCACCTGCCCGTGATCGCGGACTTTGCCCTGTCTTCCTGATGAACCGGCCGGGCGGCCGGCAAGCAGGGACACGGCCCGGCCGCAGTCCCGGACCTCCCATGAAGCCCCATTCCGCAAGACCGACGCACAACCTTCACTTCCGTCCTTCAGCCGCAGTACGCGGCTGCGTCTCGACATGGAGAACTCATGCTCAGAGCACACTCCTATGCCGGTATAGAAGGGGCCTACGTGGGCCTGCTGAGGCTGGTGTACGAGGACTACGACCACCGCATCGCGGCGCGCGGCAACGACGCCCGTGAGGTGATCGGTGTCGGCTTCCGCCTTCCGAATCCTCGTCAACGGCTGCCCTACCTCGCGCAGCGCAAGGTCAACCCGGTCTTCCATTTCGCCGAAGCGCTCTGGTATCTCGCCGGTCGCCGGGACCTGGAGATGATCAGCTACTACGCGCCGTCCATGCGCTCCAGCTCCGCCGACGGAGCCACCCTCGGCGGATCTGCCTACGGGCACACCCTGTTCAACCCCGCCGACGGTGACACGGTGTCCCCCTTCGACCGTGTGCTGGAGCTTCTGCGTTCGGAGGCGGACAGCAAGCGCGGGTACCTTCCCGTCTTCTCCGCCGACGAGTTGGCCATCGCTGACAACCCTGACATGGCGTGCCTGGCGGGCCTCCACCTGCTCGTTCGCGAGGGGCGGCTCCACATGGTGTGCCACATGCGGGCCAACGACCTCGACTGCGGCCTCCTGTCCGACGTCTTCAGTTTCACGATGCTCCAGGAGTACGCAGCCATCCAACTCGGCCTGGAACTGGGCCACTACACGCACACCATCGGGTCCGCGCACGTCAACGACCGGAACACCGAGCGTGTCCGCCAGGTGCTGAACGAGGCCGAGCTGCGTCGCGCCCCCCAGCAGTTCCCTTTCCCTGCCATGTCCGCGGAGACCGGCCCCGACACGATCAGCCGTCTCATGGCGCACGAGGAACTGCTGCGCACCAACACGGTGCAGTACAGCGCGGACGAGATCGCGCACTTGGACGTGGACGCCTACTGGCAGCAGGCCCTGCTGTTGTTCGAGGCGTACCGGCAGATCCAGCACGACGGGACCGACACGGTCGGACGCGACGTGCTCGATGCCCTGCACCCCGGCCTGCGATGGCTCCTCGCCCACAAGTGGGCGGCCTGCGCGACCATGGGGGGCGCGCGATGAGCCGGAAGCCGGCGTCCGGCGCGGTGGTCGAGGGGATCGACTTCGACCGCTGGGCCGTCGTCCTGTGCAAACCCGATGCAGTGGAACGCGGCCTGGTCGATGCCGTTCTGGAACGGATCGAAGGAGCTGGTGTCTCCGTCCGCGCGCGGACGGAGCTGACCGCGGAGCCGTGGCAGGCCCATGTCGCCTACCGCGACATGCTGGCCGACCCGGGACGCTTACCCGCGGATCTGCCCGCGCGCATTGACGACGCGTACTCGGGGCAGCGCGTCACGGTCGCCCTGGCGCACGGCGGTCCCGATATCCACGCCCGTCTTCGGCGGTTGATCGGACACACCGACCCCACCAAGGCCGTGGTCGGCACGATCCGTGGCGACCTCGCCAACGACAGCCTCGCGGCTGCCGCCAGGGGAGGCCGACTCGTACGGAACCTCGTGCACACCTCCGACGATCCGGAATCTGCCCGCCGCGACTTCGGGACCTGGTACGGCCCCGGCCCCGGCCGCGCCCTGGAGGTCTCCGACTTCGGCCGATGCTCGGTCATCCTGTGCAAGCCGGACGCGGTGGAACGCGGTCTGGTCGATGTCGTCCTGGAACGGATCGCCGCGACGGGTGTCACCATCGCGAACCGTCGAGAGGCCACCGCGCAGTCGTGGCAGGCCCACGTGCACTACTGGGATCTCCTGGTGGACCGCGACTGGTTCCCCGACCGGGACATCCCGTCGTGCCTGGACGACGCGTACGCCGGGCGGAGCGTCGCCGTCGCTCTAGCCTACGGCGAGCCGGGGATGCACGCCCGGCTGCGTGATCTGCTGGGGCATTTCGACCCTACGCAGGCCGCGCCCGGCACGATCCGCGGCGACCTCGGCGACGACAGCCTTGCCGCGGCGCTCGCCGGGAAGCGGCTCGTGCGCAACCTCGTCCACACCAGCGACGACCCCGACGCGGCCCGACGCGACTTCGGGACCTGGTTCGGCGCCGGCCGCCGCGACCTCCTCATCCCGGAATTTCCGTCGCAGAGCACGCCCGCGCAAGCCTGACTCACACCTGGAGACCTGATGAGTACTCCCACCATCGGAGCCCGGCGGGCCCTGCCGATCCTCACGCCCGACAAGATCGGCGGCCTGAAGCGAGAACTCGCCGACGTGATCGAGTACCGCAAGTCGGGACTCTCGCTGAACTGGATCGTCGGCTGCCCGCTCGACTGCGGGTACTGCGTGCGCCACCTCTTCCAGAACTTCGAGATGAAGGTTCCCCGCCGTCTGATGAGCGACGAGGAAGCCGTGCGCCGCCTCGTAGGCCACTGCTACTTCCGCCCGCACCAGACCCCGATCCAGCTGCTGAACCGGGCCACGGACCCGATGCTGCCCGTCGTCAAGCTCCACGTCTTCAATGTGCTGCGCCAGCTCGACGACCAGGGGCTGACCAATCACGTCCTGATCATCACCCGGTGGCGCGTCGCTCCCGAGGACTGCGCCGTCCTCAACAGCTTCGCCAACCTGCGGCTGACCGTCCTGGTGACCCACTCGAATATCCAGGACGAACGGATCGAGCCGGTGGACAGCAACATCGCCGCCGAGAGCCTTCGCACCCTGTACGAGCACGCCGAGCGGTACCGCACCGTCCTGTACTGGCGTCCCATCGTCCCGGGTCTCAACGACTCCGCCGCCGACATCGCCCGCGCGCACGAACTGTCCCAGCATGCGCACGCCACTGTCTTCACCGGTCTGTTCTTCCGCAAGGAGATCGTCGCGTACTACGAGGCGCACGGCCTGGAGATGCCGTACGAGGACACCGCCCGGCGCAAGATCATGCCCGAGGCCGCGGAGCAGCGGATACTCGACGCCTTCGAGCAGGACACGTCCTGGGGGGCGTTGTTCCGAAAGACCTCGTGCGGTGTCGCGTATGCGCATGGGGAGGCCGACTACAACGGTCACTTCGGTATCCGTGAGCTGTGCGACATCTGCCCGGCCGAGCAGATCGCGAAGTGTGAGGCCGCCTGGGTCCAGCCGGATCTGAAGGACGTCACTCGGGAGGCGCGCGGGCTCGGCGCGACCGGCGAGGTCGAGGTCAACGATCGTGCGATCGTCGTTGAGGGACTGGACGAACCGCCGCGCTACTACCTCCAGCACGGCTTCGGCTACCAGTGCCACGACCGAGCCAAGCCTCATCACTACCGCCAGCACGGCCGAGCCGAGATCGGCTGGACGGCGGAGAACGGAACACCCAGCGCATGAACTTCTCCTCCTGGCCCGCCTTGTTCGTTGTCGATGTCGAGGGCAACGGCACCAACCCGCCTGATCTGGTCGAGGTCGCCGCGCTTCCCGTTCGTGACGGGCAGCTCGACAAGAGCACCGCCGGCGCGTGGCTGACCAAGCCGAAGCGGCCGGTCACGCCCTTCGCCGCGCGGGTGCACGGCCTCACCAACCAGGTGCTCGAAGACAAGCCGGGCTGGGAGGAGATCCAGGGCGCGGTCCACGGCCTGCTCGGCACGGCGTGGATCGCCGCCCACCACGCCCACGTGGACTACCGCGTCCTGTCCGCGCACATGCCGCAGTGGCAGCCGGCCGGAGTCATCGACACGCTTCGCCTCGCCAAGGCCACCTACCCCGGCCTGCCCAAGTACAGTCTCGACGCCCTGATCGAACACGCGGCGCCGGACCTGAGCCAGGCCCCCGGGCAGCGCCATCGGGCCACGTTCGACGCCTACGCGACCGCCCGGCTCCTCATCGCCATGTCCGCCCAGTACGACACCTGGGACCAGCTCGTTGCCGCGGCCGTGCCGCCCAACATGCCTGGCGCCCCCCAACCGGAAGAGGACCCTACCCTGTGGTGACCACCAATCCGCCCATCCGTATCGGGGTGCTCGGCACCCACTCCACCGGCAAGACGATGCTGCTCAAGCGCATCGAGATGGAACTGCGCGGCCACGGGGTGACTGTGGCCCGCACGGGCCGCCTGGCCAAGCGCGCCGCAGGCATCGGCCTGCCGAAGATGCACAACCACACCATCGAATCCACCGAGTGGATCATCACGCAGGGCATCGCCGATGAAATCGTCGGCGCCGCGCAAGGCGCGGAAGTCATCCTCGCCGACCGTGCCCCGCTCGACGCCATTGCCTACTTCAACGCGGCCACGGAGTTTCGCGGGGAACGCGCGCACCGTCTGGACCGGGACCGTCTTCGGCTGCTCGCGCTGACGCAGGTCCCGAAGTACAGCCTGCTTCTGGCAACCGTGCTGGACCCGTCCGCGCCCGTCCACGAGGGGCACGACTACGACGCCCGGTACCGCGCGCTGGTCGACCGGCACGTCCACGCTCTCCTCGACGAGGAGCAGCTGCCGCACCTGCGCGTCACCAACGACGCCGAAAGTCGCCGCCGTGGCATCGAAAGGGCACTTGAGCTCTGCCTCAAGGCGGAGGCTGCCGTATGAGCCTCACACCGCCCGGGGGCACCATCACGATCGCCGGAAAGATCGTCTCCCGCCTCGGCTTCGGCACCATGCGTCTGACCGGTCAGGGCATCTGGGGCGATCCCGACGACCGGCACCAGGCAATCCGGGTGCTCCGCCATGCCGTTCACACCCACGGCATCACCCACATCGACACCGCGGACGCCTACGGCCCGCACACCGTGGAGCACCTGATCAAGGACGCCCTGTACCCGTACCCCGACGATGTGCTGATCGCCACGAAGGTGGGGATGGTCCGCCCCGCACCCAACATGTGGGCACCGCACGGGCATCCCGTCTACCTCCGGGCCAGCGTCGAAGCCAGCCTGCGCCGCCTGGACACGGACCGCCTGGACCTCTGCTACCTCCACCGCATCGATCCCGAGGTTCCCCTCGCGGACCAGCTCGGGACACTCCAGGCCCTGCAGGACGAAGGCAAGATTGAGCACATCGGCCTGTCGAAGGTGACATCCGAAAGTATCCGGCTGGCCGGCAAGTACATCAGTGTCGCAGCCGTGCAGAACGTCCTCAACCTCATCGACCGGTACGATCCGGCGCTCGAACTCTGCCGGGACCTCGGCATTCCGTACGTGCCGTACCGGCCGCTCGACGCCGGGAACCTGGCCCACGAGGAGAGGATGGCAACAGCCCTCCACTGGCTGCTCCAGCTCGGCAGCCATGTAGCTCCCATCCCCAGTACCAGCAACCCGGAACACCTACGCCAGATTGTGTCCGTCACGGCTAACGGGTGGCTGTGATGTCGGCGTCCGCAGCGGCATGGGCGGCGCATGCGAGCGAGCCTCAGACCAGGGCCTCGTATGAGAACTGGCGGCCCCCGATCCTGTGGGCTTCTGTACTCGTCCGCGTCGAGCCGGATCACCTGCTCCTCAATGACACCAGCGGTCGCGGAGACTTCGTGTTACCCGGCGCTCCGATCACCGGCCGGCAGGTTCCGGAGCAGGCCGCACGCCGTGCCCTGTTCGGAACAGTCGCACCGGTCTTTGTCCCGGTCGCGATCGACCATGTGCAGATGCGCCGTCGACAGGTGATCGTCCATCTCCTCGCCTCACTCCCCATCCCCTGGAACGAAGCGGTAGAGCTGGCACCTGGGGACCGGCGTGCGACGCCGAGGATCCTTCCCGTCAAGGACGCCTTGGCATCCTTGCCATCACGGGCGCGGGCCCGTGCGACGGCAGGTCTCGCCACTCTGCATGCGGGCCGAACAGTCCCCCTCCGAACGTGCACCTGCCCATAGATCTTCAGGATCGCCCCTGCGCGGCGTAGTACATACGCCGCGCAGCACAGGCCCTGGCGGGCCGGAAGAGGAATCCGAGATGATTCAACGCGATGTAGATGCCCCTGTTGTCCCGCGAACGGCCGAAGGCATCGCCGCGCGCGTAGCGGCGCTCTTCGAGCAGCACGAACCCGAAGGTCCGTCCGCGCCGGTGCTGGCCCTGGGAATCTTCGAACGTGTGGGGTCAAACTGGCTGTCCGATTCCCTGCGTGCGGCAATGCCTCAGCACAACGAGCCCTTCCGGCAACAGCTCAGCAGGAAGCACCCCCTCTCCCCTCACGACCGCATCCCGCTCGACCTGACCAGTGAGGCATGGCTCGGTGATCTGGAGCTGCACCACCTGACGTGCGCACTCAGCGACCTCTACGGACGTCCACGACACCTGGTCAAGGAAACCAACCTCTTCTTCGCCGCGGACACGGTGCTTTCGCTGCTCCCCAGCTCTCCCGCCCTGGTCCTCACCCGCGCTCCAGTGGGAATAGCCTCCAGCTTTGCCCGCGGCCGATTATGGACGCGGTGGGCCTATGCCGGGCGCTATGCCCAGGTCGCAGCCACTGCCCGCACCCCCCGCTGGCGCGACGGGTTCGAACCATTGCTACCGCAGGACGCCGCTGACGAACCGACCGCGCTCGGACGTCTGATCGCGGTGAACGCGTTGCTGCTGGCCCACGCCTTAGCCAAGCGCGAACACACCGTCGTTTCCTACGAGCAGCACGTCAACGACCCGGTGGAGACAATGACCCGGATCACTGCCCGACTGGCCTTCGCCCTGCCGGCCGACGAGCAACGCCGGCCCCCTCACCATGACGACGGAAAGCCTCTCGACGCGACGTTCGCGACCACCGGCCAGAAGAGCAGTCTCGTCGCAGAACTCGGCCGACACACTGCCGAGCTGGTCAGCGAAAGCGCACAATCCACGCTGTCTCACGCCCGGCAGACACTTCCTGCGCAGGTCAGCGCAACCGCCGCCGAATGGTTGGCCGGTGACAACCTGTACGAGCTGCGCGAACCCCCGAACGGGCTGCCGGCGCACAACTGCGACTACTTGGCAGGCGACACCTCGCCCGTCGCCGAACCCGGGCGAACGGCCGGGCAAGTGCACCACATGGTCGGCAACCTCCAGATCTGGTGTGGAGACGGCCCCACCCGGAGTGAGGCAGAGCCCGAGCAGCGCTTCCTGTTCGTTGCCGCGTGGAACACCCCGGGGACCACGGAGGCGATCAGAGCCATGCGTTCGCGATACCTGCTCGGCTCCTCGCGTGGTATCGGTGTCCGCCTCGTACGCGATCGCCACACCACCCAGGCCACCGGCCTCGGCGCGTGGGAGCTGGCCCACCGGATCAACACCTGGATCGACGGCCTCGGTGCTCCTGGCCTCTCGCTGGGCGAGCAGGACCGCCTCCTGGTCACCGCGCTGACCGGGACCGCCGCCAGCTCATAGGCCGATAGCGGACTTGGGGCCCATGTACGAGCCGGCCCCAGGGAAATCCTCCCTGCACAGTTTCACGAATGTCTCGGTGAAGCCCAAGTCCGGCAGGGCGTCGATGTTAACGAAGGCGACCTGCCGGATCGGGCGTGTGTCCACACCCTCGGTGACAGCCCCGACCTGCCCGCCGACCCGGCGGGCCTCGAAAGTGACGTGAACAACATGGGCCTTGACGTTGTCGCACACGTACAGCAGGCGCCCGACCTCGACCTCGACCCCGGTCTCCTCCCGCATCTCCCGCACCAGGGCCTCGGCCAGGGTCTCTCCTTCTTCCACCTTGCCCCCCGGCAGGCTCCACGACCGCGGGCCGTCGGTGTCCTGGTCCAGGAGCAGGATCTCGTTGTCCTCGATAACGATGCCGGTCACTCGTGTATGCATGCTCAGACGCTAACGCCCCCACGACCGCGCAAGGGGGCACACGGATGAAGTCTCATCCCATCGCGGTTGTCATCGCCGCTGGCGGACTCGGCACGCGCGTAGGTGGCTGGTCCCCGTTCCTGCCCAAGGAGCTGCGGCCGGTCCAGGGACGTCCCGGCCTGGTTCACGTTCTGGAAGAAGCTGCCGTCCTCGGCGCCGATCGCGCCGTTGTGGTCCACCACCCTTACTACGCCCCGCTCATCGACTGGGCCCGCCAGGTGTTGACCCCCGGGGCCCTGTCCAGGTACCAGCGGCTGGCCCACCAGCCCGTAGGTCATGTCCCGCCCGCTGAACGCTTACGGGTGGACTTCATCCCTCAGCACGGCCGGTACGCCGACGTCACCTCTGCACTCAACGGCGCCGAACACCTGCACACCGGGGATATCTGCGTGGCCTTCGCTGACAACGTGGACCCGAGCCACTCGGCGCTCTCCGAACTCATGGCCGCAGCCACTCCACGCGCCCCCGCGGTCCTCGCACGACCGTTCGACCTTGAAGCCGCGGGCAGCCACGGAGTGATCATCTGCTCCGGCACCGGACCGGACTGCACCATGGCCGGGCTTGTCGAGAAGCCCGACCGCGCGCACGCCGCGCGACTGGCCGCGCATCACGGAACGGACCGCCCCCGCCTGCTTCAGGGCCGAGTCCGGCTGACACCTGAACTGCTACACCACCTGCGCGCAATCGCGCGGCACTCCGCCTCGGAACCGAAGCTCTCCATCGCCCTGGCCGCCTACGCCCTCAATCACTCTGTCCGCGTCGTCACCAACACCACCCCCATGATCGACCTCGGCACCCCAGACACATGAACCGCAGCCTGGACAGCGGCTCCGCAGCCGCTTCGGCCTTCTTGTCCCCACCCCGCGTGCCCCGATCGCACAGAAGAGAGCAGCCTGCGGCATGTCCCTTCCCACACCACGAGTGTCCGTTGCCGTCCAGGCCGATGACCCGGTCTCCTTGGCCGGAATCACTGACCTGCTGCGTCGGCAGCCCGAGGCCAGCGTGCTCTGCGATGCCCATCCGGACGAGGCGGACGAGGCGGACGCGCCCGTCGTTCCCGGTGTGATGGTCGTCGTGGCCGATGCCATCGACGAGAAGACGCTGATCCGTCTGCGCCACATTCAGCGCACCAGCACCTCACGTACCGTTCTGGTCACCACGGACATCGACGAGCAGAAGCTGGTGAGTGCCGCGGAGTGCGGTGTCGCCGGTGTGGTCAGGCGCTCCGACGCGACTCCGGAGCATCTGGTGCAGGTCATCGGGACGGTGGCGCGGGGCGAGGGCCATCTCCCGTCCGACCTGCTGGGACGGCTGCTGGAGGAGGTGGGCCGCCTCCAGGGGCAGGTGCTCGGTCCGCGCGGCCTGCACTTCACCGGCCTCGCGGCACGCGAGGTGGATGTGCTCAGGCTGGTCGCGGAGGGGTACGACACCGCAGACATCGCGACGAAGCTCGCCTACTCCGAGCGCACCATAAAGAACGTGCTGCACTCGGTGATGACCAGGCTCCAGCTGCGGAACCGGTCGCACGCGGTGGCGTACGCGATACGGCAGAGGCTGATCTGAACCGACCTGCGCGGGGGCTTCAGCCGCCAGCCACCCGAACCACGCTGGCGGCTGAAACGCACAGCTACCGGCGGTAATCTCTCTCAGGAAGGGGCGGGTGATCACAGCGAAACACCAACCACTCCCCCGCGATCACAAAATCTCGCCTGGCCACCGAGAATCTCAGCTGGCTCCGAGCCTAACCTCGATCTTTCGTGACGGCCCGTCGGTTTCTTCGACGGGCCGTTTCGGTTGTTCGGGCTGGTGGTGGTCAGGTTGATGGCCCGGCTGTCGCGTCGGGTGGGCGCCGGGTTCCACGGCTCTGGTCGGGGTGGTGCTGCTCGCAGGGACGGGAACGTGCTGTTCAGCCGGGGTTCGGGAGAGCTTCGAGCCGGGCGATGGCGTCGGTGATCACGTCGGTCCAGGGCCAGTGGAGTGCAAATCTCAAGTGCCGGCGGCGAACGGTGGTGACGATCTGGGCGGCGGCGCAGAAGAGGCGGAGCCGGAGGCGACGGGGCTCCCACCTGCGAGTTTTGCCGTTCAGAGCGAGCATGGGCATCCATGCGAGGAGGTCGAGGGCGAGCTGGACGATCTCCAGCCAGATCTGGTTCCGGGCGGTGTCGTGCAGGGGCAGGTTGCGCAGGCCGGTGGCGCGGGCGGCCCGGATGCGGTCCTCGGCTCGGGCTCGCTGGCGGTGCCGCAGTTCGAGTGCGGCGATGGGAACTTCGGTGGTGTTGGTGGCGAACGCCGTGAGCCGCAGGCTGTCGGCGTCGGTGAAGCGCAACTGGGTGCCGGGATGGGGTCGTTCCTTCCCCTTGAGGCAGTCGCCGGACAGTTCGGCGACCCAGGCTCCGTCGCGGATCTCGCCACCTGGCTCGACGGCCACCGTCCATGCAGCGGGCGGGACCTGGAGGACGGCCTGGTTGATGGCGTCGGTGATGGTCATGCCGACCGAGTAAGACAGCCACGGCCCTCGCTGGGCGAGCCAGGCGACGAACTCGTGAGTGCCGCCTCCGGAGTCGGTGCGGATCAGCGTCCGGCGTCCGCGCCGGTACTTCTTCGGCAGTTGGGCCAGGGCGAGTCGGGCCGTGTTGATGTGGTCGGCGGCGGTGTTGCTGCCTGCGTTGCCCGGCCTGAGCAAGCCGGCCACCGGCTCTCCGCTGCCACTGGCTCCGTGATCGACGAACCCCATCAGAGGATGGTGGCCGAAGGTTTTCTTCCAGGTCGCGGTGGCATCCTGCTTCTCGGAGTGGGCCAGCACGAGCACCCCGTCCAGGTCCACGATCACCTGCCCTGCGGCATCCGGGGCCGCGCTCTTGGCCACGTTCCAGACGCGCTCGCGCGCTTCGGCCCGAGCCGACGGGCCGATCGTGGTGGTCTGGGACAATCTCAACACCCATCTGGCCGCAGGGCTGAAGCGGTACGAGGCCGAACACGACTGGCTCACCACCGTCCGGCTTCCGCCGTATGCACCCGACCTCAATCCCGTCGAGGCTGTCTGGTCACTCGTGCGCAGAGCAATGGCCAGCATCGCTTTCACCACACCCGACGACCTCGACCGCAAGCTCCGCAGCGAGTTACGCAGGATCCAACTCCGGCCCCGTCTCATCGACGGCTGTCTCACCGCCACAAGACTGTCCATCAACCCGCCGACTCCACCTTGAAAACCTCAGTAGCCCCATCGGATGTCTTTTTCGTGGCTCTGCAATGGGGCCTCCGGCCTTCGGGTCCGGCATGACTTCCCCCTTGTTGCGGTTGATGATCCGGGGGGTGGTGTCACCGGGCCCGAAGGCATCGACGGACCGCTGATGAGGGGCTTGAGCACCGGCTTCACCCGAGCCGGAGGAGCTCTCCGAAACGTGGATGTGGCAGCTCGGTGCCTTGGCAAGGCCGGCCGAAAGCGTGATGGAGGGGCCTGCACGTGATCGACACCAGCACCATCGATGTCTTCCTCGGCCTGGACGTCGGCAAAGGCGAACACCACGCCACCGCCGTCACCCCGGCCGGGAAGAAGGCGTTCGACAAGCGCCTGCCCAACACTGAACCCAAACTCCGCGAGCTGTTCGCGAAGTTGCAGGTCAAGCACGGAACGGTGCTGGTCGTGGTCGACCAGCCAGCCTCGATCGGCGCCCTGCCCCCGGCCGTGGCCCGGGACATGGGCTGCCCGGTCGCCTACCTGCCAGGGCTGACGATGCGACGGATCGCCGACCTCTACCCGGGCGAGGCCAAGACGGACGCGAAGGACGCATTCATCATCGCGGACGCGTCCCGCGCGATGCCTCACACGCTGCGGGCGATCGACGGCGAGGACGAGACGATCGCCGAGCTGGAGATGATCGTTGGCTTCGACGACGACCTCGCCGGCGAGGCCATCCGGGTCGCGAACCGCCTGCTTGGACGCCCACCCTCTTTCGAAGGTCCTGATCTCGATGCCGGGAGTCGGCGTCAGGACCGGAGCCCGCATCCTGATCGAGGTCGGCGACGGCAGCACCTTCCCGACCGCCGGCCACCTCGCCGCCTACGCCGGACTCGCCCCCGCGACCCGCAACTCGGGCTCGTCGATCCGCGGCGAACAACCCTCCCGCCGAGGGAACAAGCAGCTCAAACGGGCCTTCTTCCTCTCTGCGTTCGCCACCCTGGGCGACCCGGCATCCCGGGCCTACTACGACAAGAAAATCGCCCAGGGCAAGCACCACACTCAAGCCCTCCTCTGCCTCGCGAGACGCCGGGCCGACGTCCTCTTCGCAATGCTCCGCGACGGAACTTTCTACGAGTCCCGCCCAGCCGCGGCTGCCTGCCCCTCAGCAGCCTCGCCGCACACGGGGCAGTCACGCTCGTCGACCGAGTCGACCACGACCGAATGACCACAGAAGTCGCACGGGCGCATGCCCTCGCCCACCGACTCTCGAACAGCCACCTCATCACTCCTGACAGCCACACTGCCATCCGACCACCTTGACCAAAGACATAGGGGCACCCCCCAGCGGCGGCCTCGCCCGCTTCTCCGCCGCCATCACCAGCTGGCTCCAGGCCCACCAGAGCGCCGTGGCCGTCCTCGCCGTGCTCGCCGTCGCCGCAGTGGTGGCCCTGGCCGTCCGGCACCGGCTGCGCACCCGCACCACCGCGGCGGACCGCCACCCCACCAACACCGCCGCGTCCGCCGCCGCACCGCGCGACCAGCGTGGCGGCCACTGTTGCTGACCGGCAGGCCCCGAGGGGCACCCCAGCCACCGCCCCCGCTCACCAGCCTGGGGGCGCCGCTCCCGCGGGATCAGGCGGCCTGGCCGAAGCCAGCGGCGACCGCGAAAGCCCTCGCGGCCGAGTTCGCCCGCTAACTCGGCATCCCCGTCACCGCCCGAATGCCCCAGGCCCAGATCACCGACGCCGTCCGCCACACCTACAACCGTGCGGGCGTGCGTCTGGTACTCATCGACGAGATCCACCGGCTCAACCCCCGCACCACCACCAGCGGGGAAACCGCCGACCTGCTGAAAGACCTCACCGAACACATCGGTGCGACGTTCGTGTACGCGGGCATCGACGTCACCACCACCGCCCTGTTCTCCGGGGTACGCGGGGCCCAGCTCGCCGCACGCGCTTCCCTCGTGGAATGCGGGGCCTTCCCGGCACGCCTCGGGAAACACGAGCCCTTCCGCGAACTGATCGCGGGGGTAGAGGCAGCCCTCGATCTCCGGGCGCACCGGGCCTGGACACTCCCTCGCCACGCCGCCTATCTCCGCCAAAGGACCGCGGGCAGGATCGGGAGCCTCACCCGGCTGATCCGGCAAGCCGCGATCGCCGCGATCCTCGACGGCAGCGAACGCATCACGAAGACCAGCCTCGAACAGGTCCGTATCGATCACCTCGCCGAAACCCACCACCGCCCCGCCACGAACGGGTCCCGCGCACCCCGCCGGTAACCCCCGTCTTTTCTGCCCTGCGGTCGACGCAGAAGGCTGTGACCAGGGAAAACACATCTGGGCCTTTAGAAGTTGACGCTATCTGAAGAACGCCAAGATGATTTCAACGAAGAAGAGACAACCCCAGACCAGCAGGCATACGCCCTCGCGAACCCCCGCTCACACGGTCTCAACCAATCCCGGATATCCCCAGCACACACCACACCCCGTACCTCGTCGCGCAGGGCGGCGATCCGCGCAGCCCGCTCGGCGGGCGCGGTGGCCGCCCAGGCGGGGAGCGCGGCGCGGGCGGCCCGTACCGCGGCGTCGACGTCCTCGGCCCCGCCGGCCGGGACCCGGGCGATGATCTGCTCGTTGGCCGGATCGACCACCGCGATCGTGTCCGTGCCCGCGGCTGTGCGCCACTCGCCGTCGATCTACATACCGTCGTGGGCCTTCATCGCTGTTCCTCCCGGATACGGTTACGGACGAGACCGTCCGCACTTAAACTAGCACTGTTAGTTTATGGGCGCCGGAGACGCCTGTCATGCCAGGGGCCGCCGGCCGAGTTCCCCGTGCTCCGCACTGTGGTTCTCGAGCTGGGTGCGGTACGGCTCCTCGCACCGACCGCCCGCCGTGAGGAGTTCGTCGTGTGTGCCCCGCTCCACGATCTGCCCGTTCTCCACGACCAGGATGAGGTCGGCCGCCCGTACGATGGAGAGCCGGTGGGCGATCACGACCGCGGTGCGTCCGGCGAGCGCCTCGGTGAGTGCCTCCTCGACGGCCGCCTCGGAGGTGTTGTCGAGGTGGGCGGTGGCCTCGTCGAGGATGACGACGCGCTGACGGGCCAGCAGCAGCCGGGCGATGGTCAGGCGCTGGCGTTCGCCGCCCGGTGGCCAGCGGCACGCCCAGCGGCTGCACACCGTCGGTTGGGTGGGGCGGGCTGTTGCTGACGGGTGGTGATGCTGTCGCCGAGCCCGCCGAGCCCGCCGAGCCCGCCGGGCACCGCGTGGAAACCCGCTCCGCCCCGCCCCTCACGCATGCGGCACAGCATCCGCGTTCAATCGCGGGTCAGTGGCTGTGCCGGGCGATCGCGCGCAGGAAAGCGATGGTCTCCTCCTCGCCGCTGACGGCTTCGTCCAGGGACGTCCCGTACAGGCGGCTGGCCGAGAGCTTCACGATGGTGGTCCGGCTGACCGGATCGACGTAGACGAACTGGTTGTAGACGCCGACCGCGCTGAACTCGCCACGGTCTCCCGCCGGGAGCCACCACTGGTAGCCGTAGCCGACCCCATCGGCTTGCTGGCCGCCGACAAGGGGGCGGCCGGGTTGCAGGTGCGGCACGGTCGCGGTGACCGAGTCGCGCACCCACTGTGCGGGCACGATCTGCCGGCCCTGCCACACACCCCCGTTGCGGTACAGCTCGCCGAGCCTGGCGAAGTCGCGGGCGGTCAGGTTGAGCCCCCCGAAGGCGAGTTCCGTCCCGGCGGGGTCCACCAGCCAGTGACCCGCCGACGTCATGCCGAGCGGCTCGCACAGCTTCTCGTGCATGTAGTCGGCCATCGGGCGGCCGGTGGCCCGGGCTATCAGGGCGCCGAGTATCTGGGTCTCACCGGAGTTGTAGCGGCAGACGGTGCCGGGCCCGGTCTCGCGCACCATGCGGGCGACGAAGTCGTCGAGCGTGCCGCCGATGCCCGCCGTCGCGGCGGTGAGCTGATAGATGTCGGAGGCCGGGTCGTTGTAGTCCTCGTTCCACCGGGCGCCGGAGGACATCTGGAGCACGTCCTTGATGGACACACCGTCGTACGCGGAACCGGGCCGCACCGGCACATAGGAGCTGATGGGCTCGTCGATGCCCGTGATGTGCCCCTCGCCGACCGCTATACCGACGAGCGCGGAGACGAAGCTCTTGGCGACCGACATGGACAGCCACTGCACGTCCGGGCCACCGGTCAGGAAGTAGCTCTCGTGTCTGATGACCCCGTCGACGAGCACGAGCACTGCCGACGTGTCGGTGCGGGCCAGGAACTCCTTGGTCACCCGTGCGGTGCCGTCGTAGTCGAAGCTCTCCGGCAGCGGGGCCGCCTCACCGCGTGGCCAGAGGTGAGGGTGTGCGGAGGGGGCCATCTCCCGGGTATCGAGGAGGTCCTTCATCCGGCAGAAGTGCTCATGCTGCGGCGCCCCTGTGAAGAGGCCGAGGTCGACCAGGGTCATGCGCTTGTGATCAGTCATTGCCGTCCTTCGAGTGTGAACGGGGGATCCGGAAGGAGGAGTGGGCAGGCCGACACCACTGCTGGGGTGGGCTCGTCCCGCGGGCCGGAGGGACCCGGCCGCGATACCGAGAAAGTAGCAGTACCACTTGGTTAGGACAACCGAGTGGTACGGTTAAATCTCAATGGACAACAGAGCAGGGGGAAGGCAGTGATGAGTTCTTCCCGCGTCGACGGGCGCGCCCTCCGGTTCCAGCACCGGCGGCCGGAGCTGCTGGCTGCGGCGACCGAGTACATCCTTGAACACGGCGTCACCGGCCTGTCCCTGCGTCCCGTGGCGCAGGCGCTCGGTGTCACCCACGCGACACTGCTACGACACTTCTCCTCGAAGGACGCGCTGCTCCTGGCCGTCGCGGAGAAGGTCCGCACGGATATTGCCGCATGGCTGATGTCGGACGCGGAACTCCGTGAGGCACGCTCGACGGCCGAACTCGTCAGGGCGGTATGGCGCCGGCTGTGCGAACCGCAGGAGCAGCGCCAGTTCCTCCTGCTTTTCGAATTCGTCGGCCATCACGGGGAGAAGTCCGGGGAAGACGAGGAACTCTCCCGGTCGATCGTCCACGACTGGATTGAGATCATCGCCAACAGGCTTGCTGTGGACGGCTGGCCGCCCGAGGACGCCTCTGTTCTGTCCACCCTCGTCCTCGCGCAAGTGCGGGGCCTGCAGCTCGATCTCCTCGTCTCCGGGGACCGCGCACGAGCGGACCGCGCCATCGACTTCGCCGTACGTCTTCTCGACCGCTCCACCCGGGCCGACAGTGCAGACGACCACGGGTAGACAGTCACGTTCCGGCTCCTTTGCCTGACGCCGGCCTGACGACCACGGCCGGCCTGAGCCGGCGGCAGCAGCTCGACCTGACGCAGGCCTACCCGCGGGACCGCGCCGCGATCATCGACCGGTCGGCGGATCGACGCGCCGCTGCTCCTGCGCTGCCGGTCTGCTCGGCAGGGTCAGCCCCGGCAGCCCCAGTCCAGGCGGTCAGCCAGCCCCGTGGCGGTGAAGGCGGCGGCCAGGTCGTCGCGGCCTTCGGTGAAGTGGGCCCAGCTGTCGTAGTGGACGGGCACCACGCGGCGGACACCGAGAAGCTGGGCGGCCTGGGCGCTGTCGAGGACGATGCACTGGCCGTCGAAGAGGACGGGGAAGCGGGGTGCGCCCGCGAAGAGGACGGCGGTGTCCACGGGGCCGAACCGTTCGGCGATCTGCTTGACCAGGTCGAGCGAGGCGTTGTCGCCACTGATGTAGACGGTGGGCGTCGGGCAACAGCACCGAATGCGGATCATCGCCGAGCAGCGCCTCTATCACGAGGAGGACGACGGGGCTGTGCCGTTCTGCCGGAGATCGTTCTCCCAGTGTTTTAACGAGTTGGTGCGTGATAGCGGGTGAGGCGTCGTTGCTGACTGGTGGCATGATCCGGGTGTGGCGATCATGGTCAAGCGGTCGGTTCTCTCGCGTCGAGTGTTCACGGGGATCTCTCGGCGTCATCTCGCCTGCCTGGTCCAGGAGTTGGCCGAACCGTGGCTGGCCGGTGTCGAAGGCCGCCGTCACGCGGCACGTGGCGGGTCCCGGCGGCGGGCAGCTGGTGCGGGCGCCCGGCATCAGCTGGTGTTCATCGACCGGTTGACGGCGACCCTCATTCATCTGCGGCACGACCTGCCGCACGCTGTCCTCGGACTGCTCTACGGTGTGGACCGCTCCACCATCACCCTCGCGATCGGGGAGATACGCACCCTCCTTGCCGAGCGGGGGTGCGCGGTTCCCGACCGCCCTGGCCTGCGTCTTCGGACACTGACTGATGTCTTCGCCTATGCCCAGGCCGAGGGCGTCGAGCTGCGTCTGGACGCCACCGAGATCCAGGTCCGCCGGCCGCCTGCCGGCCGCGGCGGACGACGAGCGTTCGTCTCCGGCAAGAAGAAACTGAACACGATGAAAGCCACCGTCATCGCCGACCAACAGGGCCGCACCTTATGGACCGATGCTCTGCGGCCTGGTCGGATGCATGATGCGACCGCCGCGCGCAACGAAGGCATCGGTATCTGCTTCCAGCACTTTCGCGATGTCGAGGTTCTGCTGGACGACGGCTATCTCGGGCTCCGCCGCGATCACCCCGGCCGGGCCGTCACTCCGCCGAGGAAGGGCAACAAGATCAGCCCGCCCGAGGTCCTTGAAGCCCGTCAGCGAGCCCGACACCGGCACTCCTCGAAACGCATCAGCGTCGAGCACGCCCTCGCCGACCACAAACGCTGGAAACAACTGATCCGCTGGACTCACCGACGCGAGACGCTGCCCGCCACCTACCAGGCCATCGCTGGCCTCCTCTCCGACCGAGCTACTGCAGCCTGAAATCGGCCGCGACCAGGAGAAACACGCCTCACCCGCTATCACGCACCAACTCGTAAGAGAGGTCTTGGCGTCGATCTCGGCAATCGGGCCCTCGATGAGCTTCTTGATCTCGTCGCGGATGGGGCGGACGGCCTCGACGCCCTGGCCGGCCGGGTCGTCGAACTGCCCGTCCAGGTAAGTCTTGCCGGGGAAGATCGGGCAGGCATCGCCGCAGCCCATGGTGGTGCAGTAGTCGGATGCCTGGACAGCCTCGGTGGTGAGCACCTTGGGCTTCTGTTCGGAGATCGCCACCCGCCGCGTCCAGGACGACGGGCGGCGCATCTGCAAACTCGGCGACGCGTCGCCGTCCCCCGGCGCACGCTACCCGCGCGGCCGGGTTCCTGGACTATCAACGCATGTTCGACGCCCTCACGCCCAAAGGGCCCGCTCTTCGGCGGAGAGGTGTGGGCCGGCCGAGGCGATCGTCCGGTGCGGCGGACCACTCGCTCGCTCCACTCACCAGCGCGTCGCGCCGCGCTTCACCGACCGCTTCATCAGCACCGCATACAGCACCGACGACACCACCAGCCCCGCGGGCAGCGAGAGGTCGACGCCGTCGAGGTGCTTCGCGACCGGGCCCGTCCAGAACACGGTGTCGACGCAGAGCAGCGCCGCGAAGGTTCCCGCGATCAGGGCGAGCATCCCGGCGGCGTTGAACCCGCCCCGGTACCAGAACCGGCTTCCCGGCGCCTGGTCACAGAGCTCGGGACCGTCATAGCGGTTGCGGCGCAGGACGATGTCGGTCGCGCAGACGGCCATCGCCGGGCCGAGCAGGCAGATCATCAGGACGAGCACGTTGTTGACGGTGTCGAGGAAGTTCGAGATGAGCAGCGCACCGAGCGAGGTGAAGAGCACGGTCGGGATGAACACGCCGGCGGAGGTCCAGCCGGCGACGGCGAGCGGGGACGTGGAGCGGGGCAGGTAGCGGGCGAAGTCGGCGCTGTTGTTGTAGGACAGCGGCGCGGAGGCGTTCAAGGCGATGCCCGCGGACAGGGCGGCCCAGAGCGCGACGCCGTAGGGCGTCTGCGGCTTGTAGCTCCAGTCGGTGTGGCGCAGGACGGCGTAGCCGACGACGGCAAACGCGGCGAAGAGCGCGGCGCTCATCGGGCCGTCGAGCCGCAGGATCATGCCGTGTCCGTAGACGCTGACGACGAGTGTGGCGGCGGCGATGACGACGACGAGGACGATCTTGACCGGGGTGCTCGCGTGCAGCCCGGCGCGCTCGATCAGGTCGAACGCCGCCAGGGCGGCTGCTGCGAGCGATGGAGTCCCCGCCGACGTACATGCCGAAGTGCTTCTGTCCAGTGAGCAGACAACTGTTGACAGGCAGTCGCGGGGGCTGGGACAGTCTGGGCCAGCACACCGAGCAGGTCACCAAGGACCTGTCCCGGGCCGCGAGGAGATAGGGACGGAAGATGCAGAAGAGACGGCAGCTGGCCAGGGACGACGTACGGGCCTCGGTTGCGGAGATTCCACTGATCGACTTCTCCGGCTTTCTCGATGGCGATGCGCACAGCCGCCAGCAGGTTGCGGACCAGATTGGTCTCGCTTGCCGAACGGCGGGATTCTTCTACTTGGTCAATCATGGAATTTCTGCCGACACAAGCGCGTCGGCCTTTGACTGCATGCATTGGATGTTTGCGCTGGACGCTGACGAGAAGCAGAAGCTCCGTCGCACCTCGAAGTCGCCACGCGGCTATTACCACGCGTCGGAGGTCTACACCAATGCGAGTAGCGTGACGCGTGAGTCATTCGTCATCATGGCCGACCCCGATGCTGGAGAGATCGCGCGTCACGATGGCCATGCCGCATTTGGATCCAACCGGTGGCCGGCGGGCCGGACTGACGTGGCCGCAAATCTCATGGCGTATTTCTCGGCCGCCTCTTCCGTGTCAAACCAGTTGATCGAGGCCTTCGCTGCGACCTTGCATCTCCCAGTTGACCGCATCCAGGGAAATTACCAGCGACCTTTGTCTAACCTGCAATTGAACCACTACCCGGGGCAGCCTTCGAACGGCAACAAGCCAATCGGTCTTCCGCCCCATCGAGACACCGGGGGTTTCACGCTCCTGATGACGGATGACATCGCTGGGCTGCAAGTGAAGGGCCCAGAAGATCAGTGGATCGATGCTCCCGTGGTCCCTGGATCGTTGATCGTCAACGTCGCAAATATGCTAGAGATGCAAACTAACGGAGTCTTCAAATCCGTCGTTCATCGCGTCGTGAACAGAGGCAGCGAAACGAGGTACTCGCTTCCATTCTTCGTTAATCCAGGATGGTCGGCCAGGATCTTTCCCGAGCCTGAATTCATCACTGACGAGAACCCGTCGCGCTACTCGTCCCCCTTGGAATTTGGCCCGTGGTACTATAATATACTTTATGGGTCGAAATCTAACGACCGGGCGGACATCGAAACCGAGATCCTGACGTAATTCGGCTCCCGGTGGACCCTACTTCGGGTCAGCCTCTTACGGCACCGCGGCAAATCTGCCGAAAATCCCCAGCAGGGATCTCTATTCACTACGTTTGACAGCAGGAAAGGTCGAACTCCATGTCCAGGTTGGCGGCGAGCTCATCGCTAAGACTCGAACAGGCAACCCTGATTGACGGCACGGGCGCTGCGCCTATCCCGGACGCCGTCATCATTGCTAATAGTGATGGCATCATTGAGTACGCGGGGGCGGCCGCCACAGCGCCACCGCGCGATGGTTCAACGCAGGTCATTCAAGCGCCTGACTGCACGGTCTTGCCTGGGTTCATCGATTGCCATGTCCACCTCTGCATGCCTCCAGACCGTTCCGGCGTCGCCGATCGGATTTTCGGTGACCCAGCTGCATCAATGCTTCGATCCACGCGATGGCTTCGCACGACCCTGGATGCTGGCATCACCACAGTGCGCGACCTGGGCGGCCTTCCAGCGGGTTTTCGCACTGTTGTCGAGGAGGGCTACGTCGAAGGCCCCCGCCTACAGGTTGCAGTCCGTGTCCTAGGGCACACGGGCGGTCACTTCGACTTCAAGATGCTGAGCGGCTACGACCTCGCAAAGGGACTCGTCGAAATTGTCGACACCGTTGATGAAGCGCGACTTGCCGCGCGAGTAGTCATCCGGGAAGGAGCCGACGTCATCAAGGTGGCGTCGAGCGGAGGCATGGGCAGCCCGAGCGACAGTCCGCATGATGAGGGTCTCTACGAACATGAGATGGCGGCGATCGTCGAGGAAGCGCGTCGTCATGGAGATATCCCCGTGGCCTCACACGCACAGGGTCTGGCTGGCATCCGCGCCGCTATCAAAGCCCAAGTGACATCCATCGAACATGGCTATTTCATTGACGACGAGTGTTGCGACCTTCTGGGCGAACGTGGCGGATTTCTTGTCCCTACCCTCTCGACCATGTATGGGGGCCTGGACAAGTCACGCCTTGAGCCCTGGCACTACGAGAAGAAGCTCAGGTGGGTCGAAGAAAGCAAGGAGAACATTGCAGCCGCGATCCAGCGCGGCGTGCAGATCGCACTCGGTACAGATGCACCTCTAGCGCCCCATGGAACAAATCTGGAGGAACTCGCTCACCTCGTGGAGCTCGGCATGCGTCCCATCGACGCGATCACCGCAGGAACCCTCAACGCGGCGCGACTGCTTCGAATCGACCACGAACTCGGGACCCTCGAACGAGGCAAGCTTGCGGACTTGGTCGTCTGTTCCGGAGATCCACTCGCTGACATCACCGTCCTGAGCAAACCAAGCAACATCATGCTCGTCGCGCAGCAAGGAGTTATCCGGCGTAATAGCTTGCCAGACCTCCCGAACGGTCCGACGGGGCGATTCGACACAGAGGGCGGAGCATAAATGATCACGCGAGTATCAGCTCGTATCAGCCCGTCAGCGGGACGATCTGAGTCCCATTCTCGCTCGCACGCATCGATGAACGAGCGCCAACGTCTGGGATCTCTGGGCCGAGTGCGGACCCGGTCAACGCGCCGGAAGAAGGGATTTTACGCGTGATGAAGAATATAGGCAAAGAAACATACCCACCGCGATTCGCGGGTGCTACGGCTAATGAAACCGCGCGCGTTGCCGGCGACTCCACAACACCTGATTCAGGACTTATTCATATCGACAGCGTAAGTCAAGTGTTCGTGAAGGATGATCGCCAGAGAGTCGAAGTCCTGGACTCGGTCTCCCTTACTGTGAGCCGTGGGGAGTTTATTGCCATCGTCGGTCCCAGCGGCTGTGGGAAGTCGTCACTACTGAACCTCGTATCGGGACTGATATCTCCGACTCAGGGGACCATTCTTTACGACGGTCAGCCGATAGACGGCGTGAACCATAAAGTCGGGTACATGACGCAACACGAGAGCCTACTCCCGTGGCAGAAAGTGCGGGCGAACATCGAGCTCGCCCTCCGTATCAAAGGTGTGCCACGCGCCGAGCGCGCGAGGGCTGTCGACGACTGGCTTGATCTCGTGGGCCTCAGCGGCTTCGGCGACCACTATCCCGCAGAGCTATCGGGGGGAATGCGGCGCCGAACAGCCCTCGCTCGAACGCTGATCTACGGGCCCGAGACTGTTCTGATGGACGAGCCGTTCGGCGCCCTTGATGCGCAGCTCCGTCTGATCCTGCAAGCGGAGTTGCTGAGACTGCGAGATATCGGCCAGCAGACGTACCTCTTCGTCACGCACGATCTCGAGGAGGCGATCTCGATTGCTGATCGCGTCATCGTGATGTCCGCGAGACCGGCCCGGATCAAGCACATCCAAGAAATACCGTTTGGAAAATCACGAGACATTGTTGGTATCCGACACAGTCGCGAATTTGGCGAGATATTTGCGCACCTGTGGCAGCTGCTCAAGCAAGATCTGCACATGGGTAGTGAAAATTGAAATCGACGCGATACGCCGGCTGCATGCAGGCCAATGTAGCAATCTCTAGTCCCGGGATATACGGCCGAAAGGTTGTGTTGTAGTGAGTGCGCAACTCGAAGTAGCGAGAGATAGCGTGAATGGTTCGCGTCGAGCCCGTATCGAGCGAGTCGCATCGCATGTGTCGCGTTCGATACATCGAGGGTGGAAGCTCGCGGCGGCGCGGGTAGCGCTTGTTGCGCTGCTTCTCGTCGCCTGGCAGGTCGTGTCGACCGCGGGCGACCTCACCTTCTATCTCTCCACGCCAGGAAAGGTGCTGTCCAGGCTGGAGCAGTGGCTGTCTGATGGGACCATACAGTACAACCTCAGGTACACACTTCGAGAGACACTCATGGGCTTCGCGCTAGGCGCGAGTCTTGGCCTCACTATCGGATTGATTCTCGGGCTCAAGCCGTTCATCGCGCGTACGGTCGAGCCCGTCATCATCGGGCTTTACAGCATACCGATCATCGCCTTGGCGCCTCTCTTCGTCGTTTGGTTCGGAATCGGCATGGGCATGAAGGTCGCTTTGGCGTCGGTTATCGTGCTGTTTCTCACGATGTTCAACACGATTTCGGGCGTTTCCAATGTGGATCAGGAACTGCTGGACGTGCTTCGATTGATGGGCGCGGGAAGGACCAGGACGCTCCGCGAGGTGATTCTTCCCTCTGCACTGACGTCCATCTTCATCGGATTGCGTACTTCGGTTCCGTACGCTCTGATCGGTGCAGTGACGGGTGAAATCCTCACGTCGAATCGAGGCGTTGGCTTTCTCATCATGCAGTCGTCGAACCAACTTGACACAGCTGGCGTGTTCGCGGCGATTCTGATTCTTTCAGTCGTCGGCACAGCCATCTACATGATCCTCCGCGCATCGGAAGGCCGTCTTCTTCGATGGAAGCGCGCGGGCCACACGCCCCTGCAGTAGTCAGCACTCAGTGGTGTTTGCCTCAACAATGTCGATCTGAAAGGATTCCACGAAATGCAGAAGTATCGTCATCGGAGAAGTTTGCTGATCGGCTCCGGCGCGATGGCGCTGTCCTTGGCCGTCGCAGCGTGTTCCGGCTCGGGGGGTGATACTAGCGGTGCGCGAGACTCAGGTTCCGGGACGCACGCAAAGATCGGCCTGGCTGGATCGTCTCTCCTGTATGGCACCATCTATCAGGCTGAGGAAGGGGCTTTCGCCAAGAACGGTGTCAATGCGGAACTCGTGGCGGAGAGCACACCTGCGGTGACGCTGTCGAGTGTATTGAACGGTGATGTTGACTTCGGCGTCGGCACGATGACTGATGTCATCAACGCCAATGCTAAGGGTCAGCAGGTGCAAGCGGTTGCAGGTCTCCTCACCGGGTTTCCTAATGTTTTCGTATTGAACCCAAAGGTTGCCGAAAGGTCAGGAGTCGATGCGTCGGCACCGCTGGATGAGCGGCTCAAGGCGCTCAAGGGACTGACGATCGGGGTTCCTGGTCAGGCTGGTGGTGCGGTTGAGACGGTGCTCAACCAGATGCTGGAATCCGCTGGGTTGGACCCGGGCAAGGACGTGACCTTCTACTACGCGCAGACGCCTGCGACGCTGCTCACTGCCGTTCAGACCGGCCGCGTGGACGCGGGCATGGCGGCGCCGCCGCAATCTGATGAGATCATCAGGGGCGGGAAGGGTGTCGCCTGGTTGGATTTCATCCGCGGTGACTACCCGCCCGTGGCGAATATGCTGTACGGCGTCATCTACGCCAAGAAGTCTTTCATCGCGTCGCACCCGGCGATTGTGCAGTCAGTCGTCAATTCTTTCGGGGACGCAGAGAAATCAATGCACACCAACAGTGACGATGCGCAGAAGGCGGTCAGGGCTCACTTTACCCAGATGGACCCCTCGCTTTACGCTCATGCATACGAATTCGTCAGCGGTGCCTACCCGGCTGATCCGTCGATGTCGACCTCGGGTTATGCTGTGACTCTTAAGGTCATGAATTCGACGACCCCCTCTCCGAAGCTCACGGTCGACTATTCGGCTGCAGTTGACAACTTGTTCGCCGAGAAGTACAACGGGAATTCCAAGTAGATGCGTCTTCCTGCGCTGCGTCCACGGTGGGATGACGGTCGTGTGCTCGAGAGTTGCCTTCAAGGTGAGGACAAAGCCATTAGGTCGGCGCGATATGCCGTTGAGCGACTCGTGAATTGGGCCTCGAGGACCACATATAGCGAGCTTCCTGCTGACGTTCGTAGTTACGGCAAGGCAATCGTGCTGGATACGGTTGCTGCCATCGTGTGCGGCCGAGCAGCCGCCGAGGTTCGGGAACTGAGTGCGGATCTTCTCGGACCGAGGTCGGCCGGCGCAGATTCCAGCCAATGGCGTCGGTTGCCCGAGTCGGACTCGGCTTTCCTCCTCGGACTAGCTGCATCATGGCTGGATATCGACGAGACGCACTTCGAGGCGCGTCAGCATGTCGCTGCCCATGTGCTCCCGGCGTCGTTGGTTGCCTCTCGTTCTTTTGCGGCAAGCGGTGCAGACCTGCTCAGGGCCTTCATTGTCGCGTATGAAGTCAGCGCACGGCTCGGGCGTGCGACTGATCTACGGCGAGACGTGATGCACTCAAGCGGCACCCATGGCACGATCGGCGCTGCTGTCGCTGCCGCTCTGCTATCGGGGCGCTCCGAGGGGGAGATTGTCGAGACGGTGAACGTCGCGAGCGCGATGACGGTGGCATCGTCCATCCGAACAGCGGCCGTCGGCGCCACCTCGCGCAATACGTACGCCGCTCAAGCTGCTAGGAATGGTGTTCTCGCGCCACGACTGGTTGCTGCTGGAGTACGCGGCGACCCGGACGGGCTCATGGCGGTGTTCGGAAGTGTATCTGGGACGAGGTTTCGCCCGGACGCGCTATGTTCTGATATCGCCACGCGGTACTTGCTGCTCGCTAATTTTGTCAAGCGGTATGCGGCGTGTGCCGAGGCGCACCCGGCGATTTTGGCGGCCGAGCAGGCGATGGCCGGCTATCATTCCCGCGACCTTAGGTCCGTCGAAGTGCGGATAGAGCCGTCGGCGGCGAAGGTGCTGGGTGCTCCCAACGTAGCTACCGACCTTGCTGCGCACTTTTCGCTCCCGTTCCTTGTCGCCGCTAGACTTCGCGGATTTGGGCTTGAGGCGATCGACGCCGCGGTGCGCAGTGATCCCAAAGTTCTTTCACTGATGGACAGTGTCATTGTTGTAGGTGACGAAGGCTCTCATGCTGACGAGAGTACCCTGTCCGCTTCCGTGAGTATTAAATTGAGTTCTGGGCGGACTGTTGCGGGATCCTCCAATATTGACTGTCTTCGACGGCTGGGCGTCATGGGTGAAACCGACATCAGGGACAAATTCATAGCGGCGACCTCCCCGATCATCGGTGCATTGGAGGCCCAGCAGATGATGGAATTCGTCATGTCGCTCGAAGATCAGGTTGATCTTTCTCCGCTGTACCGATTGGTTTTCGATCATGAGCCTTTTCCATCTTGATCAGGTGGCGAGTTCGAGTGCGACGACGGCACGGACGACGGCGGTGATCCGGGTGGTGCTGCAGCAGAGCTTCCTCAGGAGGCGCCGGCATTTGAGGGTGGCCATGGCGCGTTCGCCGAGACTGCGGATCTTGGCGTGATCGCGGTTGTGACGACGACGCCAGCCGCGCAGGTTCTTGCCCCGGAACGGGACCCGGACAGCAGGGCCTGCGCCCTGATACGCCTTGCCGGCCCAGCACTTGACGTCATCAGCAGCGAGAGCGGCGGGAATGCCGTGGGTCCGGGCCGCGGTCAGACCGTGCACGGCTCCGGGTAGCACGTCCGAGGCCCAGATCAGACGGCCGGCTGGATCCGTGAGGACCTGCACGTTCATCCGTGGTGCTTCTTCTTCCCCGAGTAGTACGGCCTGTCGGCGACGATGCGGTCGATTGGCAGCACGGTGCCGTCGAGGATCACGTACGCCTTCTTCCGCACCGTCGTCATGGCCTGTTCCAGCGTGGGCGCGAGAGCGGCCAGGAGGTCGAGGGCCTCGCGTATGTACCGGTGGACCGTCGCGATCCCGACGCGGAAACCTGCTGCGAGGCGGGCGTAGGTGTCGCCGCAGCGCAGGCGGGCCAGGACGAGCACGGCCTGCCGGCCACAGGTCAGGCGCCGCCACCGGGAGCCGATCCGACTTCGGTGGCCTGCGAGGAGACCGGATAGGTGCTGCAGAGTGCGGCTGGAGAGATCGATACCGGACGGGTAAACAAGCACGCGTAAGCTCCTGGCAGACGGGTGATCTTGGTCGAAAACCCATCTACCAGAGGCTTCACCCCGTTGTCAGCCCAACGGCGTACTGCTGATGCAGGTTGAAGAGGCTCAATGTCACTGCCGTGCTGTTCACTTGGCCGCATGGACGCCTCCTCTCTGCGCGCCCGTCTGAACGACGCCTGGCGCGCGCCCGAATTGCACTGCCCGCTGCCCACCCATGGGGCAGGGCATGTCTGTGTGCCCAGTGACGCGGAGGATCTGGCCGCGTTGGAGCGCATCGCTGCGGACGTGATCGACGGGGCGAGTCTGCCCGTACGTGCGTGGGTCGTGGCGGGTAAGGCGGCAGGGGTGCCCGACGGTCCGCTGGTGGGCGGGGAGGG